>PMJN01000523.1 GCA_003157445.1 Micrococcales bacterium | reverse complement strand
CTCGATGTTGTTCTTGATGACAATATCGATGGCTAGGTAGTTTTGGATCGACACAGCCAGCTGGGTCAACAGGTCCTGGTGCTTCTGGCGCACGTAGAAGAGCACGTCGTCCCGCAGTGCTTTGGCCTTCTCGGGATTGATCGGCTCGATGTCGGCGATCCCGGCGGCGAGGCGCGCATCCAGGCGTTCGGCGACGTAGACGTACTGGTTGAGCCGGCCCATCGCCTCCCACAGTTGCTGCTTCTCAAGGTTGAGTGCGCCGTTGTCCTTGCCGAGCTCGTCCTGGCCGTCTCGTAGTGCGTGCAGGATGGCGTCGATGTGGGTCTCGGCGCTCTGGTACTTCTTGAAGTAGTCGTTCAGCTTGTCGCCGAAGGGGATCATGCCCAGTAACTTCTTGGGGCCGGAGGCCTCCTTGGGATCGAGATCCTCCACAGTGCGGCGCAGTTCGAGCAGGGTGGAACCGACTTTGGAACCCTCGGCCAGCCCTCCCTCCTGCAGCGCCTTGACGGGGGACTTCAGAAGACGGTTGGAGCTCTCGGCCGCCCGGCGGATGTCCTCGTCGCCCATCGAGCGGACGTCCGTGGCCTTGGCGGCGAACTCGGGTGAGCGAGGCTCAGCGGCCATCAACGCCCCGATGTAGTCCTCGACCTTGGCGTTCAGGCCAGGCAGCGCCGTGGCCTCCACAGCAGGTGCCAGTCTGGGTGCGGCAGTGGCGGCTATGGCCTCAGTGGGTGGGGGTGCTGTAAGTGTCAGAACGGACTCAGCTGCCAACGGCGGCTGGAGAGGCTGGCTGGCTGGCTGACTAGACGTACGCGGCTCTGTCATCACTGTCCCTAATCTGTGCGAACACCCCGTCTCAGGTGTTGACGCAGGCATAAGTGTCCGCATCCCTGTTGACGCTTGGCCAATCTACGCGGTTCCCGTTCCGCCCGCGACGCGCTCACGTGTCACGCTGTGCCCCATGCGGATGTTTATCGCGTTGTTGCTGCCCGAAGCGGTCAAGCAGGACCTGGCCGAGTTCCTCGAACCGCGCCAGGAGGCTGGACCGAACCTGCGTTGGACGGTGCCCGAGCAGTGGCACCTCACCCTCGCCTTTCTTCCGGAGGTGACTGACCGGCATACCGATGAGCTGTTTGAGCGCTGTGAGCGCGCCGCGTCGCGCCGCAGGCCATTGGACTTGCGGCTCTCGGGCGCGGGAGCCTTCCCGCACGTCGGTCAAGCGAAGGTGCTGTGGGCGGGCGTCGAACACGCTGGCGAAGAGCTGATGAGGCTCGCTGGCGGTGTCCGGGCCGCAGGGGCGAAGTCCGGCATCGAGGTGGGCGGCGGGCGGTTCCACCCACACCTGACGCTGGCCCGGTTGGCGGCCCCGGCGGACGTCACTCGCTGGCTGCGTGTGCTGGATCCGTATGCCGGTCCGTCCTGGCAGGCTCACGAGGTCGCCCTGATCGCCTCACATCTTGGGCAGGGCCGCAATGGCAGGGCCCGCCATGAGGTTCGTCATACTTTTCCGCTGGGCCCGGCTTAGCATGGGTTAGACCATGCAGGCATCCAAGGCAGTGCCAGAGCGGGCGCCACAGGACGGGGCGGGTCAGGCGACCCGATGGCGCAGCCTCAGAGCGTGGCGCTGGCGGCTGTGGGCGCTGCGCGGCGTCGAGTTACTGGTTCTGGTCTTCGCGGTCAGCCTCGGCGGGGTCAGCGCCACCAGTTTGTTCCCGACCACGGTGCAGACCAATCATTACAGCGCCGAGGTACGACTTTCGGCGCTCCCGAGTTTTACCTCGACGATCCACAGCCCGACGTCGTTTGGCGATCTCGACCTCAACTTCACCAGCACCTACCTGGCGCCCGGAATCGACGCCACCGTTCAGGTCCGTCAGACCATCACCTCACTCTTTGACCGGAGTATGACGATCCAGTCCCTTGAGCCTTCGAGCAAGGAGATCAGCGATGCGCTCGGCTCGGGGGTCACGCAGATAGCGCTGAAGTTCGCCGGTGGTGCCCTGATCGTGGGGGGTGGAGCGATATGCGTGATTGCCTATGCGCGCCGTCGCCGCCCCACTGCTCGCCAGCTCGTGTCGGTGGGCGTTGCGGCTGTGCTGGCGATCGGGGGCACCGGCATCGGGATCCTGGGAACCTATCAGCCTGACAAGCTCACGAGCTTCACGACGACCGGGCTGCTCGGCACGGTCCGCAGCAACGCGGGACTGCTTGCGAGCGTGCAGGCGCGCGCGCAGGAGGCCACGCCTTACGTGACGAACCTGCTTGCGCTCTCTGCGGCGCTGCAGGCGAAGTTCGTCCCGGCTGATGTCAGTCAGCCGCCCGCCGCTAAGTTCTTGCTGGTCTCAGATATCCACGGGGCCAACCAGTACCCCGTCATGAAGCGGATCATCGACGACGAGAAGATCACTGCGGTCATTGACTCGGGCGACTTGCTCAACTTGGGCAGTGTTACCGAGGCAGAGCTGGCCGGGATCTTCACCTCTATCAAGAATCTCGGGGTCCCCTACATCTTCGTGCGCGGTAACCATGACGCCAGCAGCCCGTCCGACCAGGCGCTGCTGGAGCGGATGGCAAAGATCCCGAATGTGGTGCTGCTTGAGCCGACGCCGCAGGCCTACACCGAGGTTGGGGTCAACGGCGTGCTCCTGGCAGGGTTCAACGACCCGCGGTACTTCGGTGACGACAACAAGAACATCCCACAGAAGGAGAAGCCCGCCGCCGATGCGTTCAACCTGGCATTTGTCAATCGGCCCCGTCCGGACATCGTCGTCACCCATGAACCCGACGCAGCCAATTTGGTCGCGGCCGCGACCCTGCTGATCAATGGCCACTTACACAAGGACGAGCTCCAGGGCAATCGCATCGGTGTCGGTACCTTCACCGGGGGTGGCACGATGAGCCATTTCCTCATGGACACCGCAGGTGAGGAGCCCGGTGAGCTGGCGGGCCAGCCCTATGCCTTCGACATCGCCGTCTACGACCAGAGCTGTGACCTGACCTCACTGACCCGCTACACCTTCCGAGACCTCATCGAGGGGCGGCCCGTCTATGACGACGTCAGCGTCATCAACGGCAAGACCATCGCCACCCGAGCGCCCGGCCGTCGAACTTGCTCGGCCAACATTGGACTGAGCAGAACGACCGTTACTGTCGGAGGATGAGTAGCAAAACAGTCCCGAATCACGGCGATGAGGGCGTAGGCGCCGCGCAGGAGAGTGCTGGACGATATGCGCCACCAGCCTCACACTGGGTGGATCTGGGGGTGCCCGTCCACTACGTCGACCACGGCGGTCCCGCAGACGGCCCGCTGCTGGTGATGGTGCACGGCTTGGGGGGGTCAGTGGTCAACTGGGCCGCGCTGGCCCCGCTGCTGACTGACACCTGTCGGGTTCTGGCCCTGGACCTGATCGGTTTCGGCTACACCCAGGCAGGAACGCACTTGACCTCGGTCACCGCCAACCAGCAGATGCTGGACCGGTTCCTGAGCGAGGTTGCCGGCCCTCCCGTGAT
>PMJN01000481.1 GCA_003157445.1 Micrococcales bacterium | reverse complement strand
GCCCAGGATGAGCGCGCCGGTGGGAAAGTCCGGGCCTTGAATCTGGGTCATCAGATAGGCAAGTAACTCCTCACGCGGAGCCTCTGGGTTCTGCAGGAACCACTGGACGCCGGCCGCGACCTCTCGCAGGTTGTGCGGCGGGATCTGGGTCGCCATACCGACCGCGATACCGGCCGAACCGTTGACCAGCAGGTTCGGGAACCGGCTGGGCAGCACCGTTGGCTCTTGGGTCTTGCCGTCGTAGTTGTCCTTGAAGTCGACGGTGTCCTGGTCGATGTCGCGAACCATCTCCATGGCTAGTGCCGCCATCCGGCACTCGGTGTATCGCGGCGCGGCAGCCGGGTCGTCACCTGGTGAGCCGAAGTTTCCCTGCCCATCGACAAGCGGATAACGCAGCGACCAGTCCTGAACCAGTCGCACCAATGCGTCATAAATCGAGGCGTCGCCGTGGGGGTGGTACTGGCCCATGACCTCACCGACGACGCGCGAGCACTTGTTGTAGCCCCGGTCGGGACGGTAGCCCCCGTCATACATCGCGTAGACGACACGACGATGCACAGGCTTCATGCCGTCGCGCACGTCCGGCAGGGCCCTGCTGACGATGACCGTCATCGCGTAGTCGATGTAGCTGCGCTGCATCTCCAGGTTGATGTCGACCGGCTCGATGCGGTCGTGCTCTATGATCGGCGGCTGTTCAGTCACGCGCTGTCCCTACTTTCCGATGCTGCTGTCTGTATGGCACATAGCCAGTCTTGTGCGGCACAAAACCCGCAAAAGGGGTTCGTGCTAGATGTCAAGGAATCGAACGTCGCGGGCGTTGCGCTGAATAAAGCTACGTCGACTTTCCACGTCCTCGCCCATCAGGATCGCGAAGATCTCGTCCGCAGCCGCCGCGTCGTCGAGAGTGACCTGGAGCAGGATGCGGTGGTGAGGGTCCATGGTGGTCTCCCATAGCTCCTGGTAGTCCATCTCGCCCAGACCCTTGTAGCGCTGGATGCCGGCTTCCTTGGGTAGCCGCCATCCACTGCTCTGGCCGGCGGTGATCATGACATCGCGCTCACGGTCTGAGTAGGCGTACTCGTGCGGGTGGTTGCTCCACTTGAGACGGTAGAGAGGCGGCTGGGCGAGGTAGACATAACCGGCCTCGATGAGCGGGCGCATGAACCGGAACAGCAACGTGAGCAGCAACGTCCGGATGTGCAGACCATCGACATCAGCATCTGCCATCAGGACGATCTTGTGATAGCGAGCCTTGGCAAGGTCGAAGTCCTCACCGATACCGGTACCAAAGCCCGAGATGAGAGCCTGAACCTCGTTGTTGGCCAAAACCTTGTCGATCCGAGCCTTCTCAACGTTGAGAATCTTGCCCCGGATCGGCAAAATCGCCTGGTTATGCGGGTTGCGGCCTCGAACCGCTGAACCACCGGCCGAGTCACCCTCGACGATGAAGACCTCACAGATGGTGGGGTCGTTGCTCTGGCAATCCCGCAGTTTGCCGGGCAGACCACCGGACTCCAGTAGCCCCTTGCGACGAGTGGCCTCGCGCGCCTTGCGCGCCGCCATCCGGGCGGCCGCCGCCTGGACCGATTTTCGGACGATGTCACGCCCCTCGGTAGGGTGCGCACTCAACCAGTGACCAAGCTGGTCAGTCATGGCCCGTTGGACGAATCCTTTGACCTCGGAGTTACCGAGCTTGGTCTTGGTCTGGCCTTCGAACTGTGGCTCGCCAAGCTTGACCGAGATGACAGCCGTCAGGCCCTCACGGATGTCATCTCCGGTGAGGTTGTCGTCTTTCTCCTTGAGCAGCTTCTGGCCGCGGGCGAAGTCGTTGACCAACTTGGTCATCGCGGCACGGAATCCCTCTTCGTGGGTGCCGCCCTCATGGGTGTTAATGGTGTTGGCGTAGGTATGAACCGACTCGGAGTAGGCACTGGTCCATTGCAACGCGACCTCAAGGGACATGTGCTTTGTCGTGTCCTCGAGCTCGAAGGAGATCACCTCAGGGTGCACTGGCTCGGCACGCTTTGAAGAGACCAAGTGCTTGACGTAGTCCACCAGACCGTCCTCATAGCGGTAGGCCACCGTGCGCGGCTTGACCAGCTTGACCTCGGCTTCCACCTCATCTAGATCCTCAGCCGAGTCTGCGTCCCGTGCCGCCTCAGTGGCCCTGGGGCGCTCGTCGGTCAAGGTAATAGTCAGGCCCTTATTCAGGAAGGCCATTTGCTGGAAGCGGGCACGCAGGGTCTCGTACTCGTAGGTGGTCGTCTCGAAAATTTCCGGACTAGCCCAGAAGGTGACCGTAGTGCCGGTCTCGTTGGTGGCCTCATCCTTGGACAGGTCACCCGCCGGCGCACCCACCAGGAAGGTCTGCCGGAACACGTGGCCAAGTTGGCGCACCTCGACCTCGACCTTGTCTGAGAGCGCGTTGACCACCGAGATACCCACGCCGTGCAACCCGCCAGAGACTGAGTACCCGGCGCCGCCGAACTTGCCACCTGCATGCAGTTGGGTCAGCACGACCTCGACCGCTGGTTTGCCCTCACCGAGCATGATGTCCGTCGGTATGCCACGCCCGTTATCCACTACCTTGACCCCGCCATCGGACTGCAGGGTGACCTCGATGTGGGTGGCGTAACCGGCCAGTGCCTCATCGATGGAGTTGTCGACGACCTCCCAGACCAGGTGGTGCAGGCCGCGCTCGCCGGTGGAGCCGATGTACATGCTAGGGCGCTTGCGGACCGCCTCGAGTCCTTCAAGAACTGTGATGGCGCTGGCGTCATAGGCCGATTCGGCAGGCCTGAGTGCTTTCGCTGTTACGGGGGGCTCGGGTACGTTCTCTGGGCTGACCTCGGACACGGTGCTCCTTTGGCGTTAATGCGGTGGTCCAGTGGTCCGTGGGCCCGGGACCTGCATCGCGGGACTTATCGGCCAAGGTCGGCTAATGGAAGCGGCCACACCAAACGTCAGGTGATCCCAAAGGGACTTCAGTGTTGTTTCACGTGAAGCAAACCCATGGGCACCCCATCAGGCAGGCCGCCGAATCTTTGCTTAGTCTACCTGTCAGCACGGACAAGAAAGTGCTCAGGAGGCCCGTCAGAGCCATTTTCCGGCAAAAAGATGGCTAGTTCCTACTCCCCCTACGCGGCTTGGTCTCTCACAGCCCGGAGATGGCCGCTATGTGCGAGGTGCCATCCGTCATCACCCGTATGTGTCCCGTGGACCGGGACCGGTCGACTTTCGTAGTCCCCGGGTCCACGACGGGGCGCTCGGACCCTGCACACGAAGCTCGGTCACTGCATCCTTGCCAACTTCGGTCTCGAGCCGTCCCAGAATCGAGGAAGACATGAGCCGCAGTTGGGTTGCCCACGCCGTCGACTCAGCCCGGACGGTCAGGATTCCGTCGCTGAAGGTCACAGGGGCACAGTGCGCGGCGACCTCGGGGCCCACGATTGCAGGCCACCGGCCCATCACTGAGCCGATGGCCACGTCCATGTTCCATCCGCGATCGAGCAGTAGACGGTCCATCTGCTCACCTAGCAACGACGGGTCCCGTCCGTCGCGACCCGAGCCGATCCCAGGTTGACTGTTGTGTCTTCGCCGAGGCCTGCTACCCGGTCTCAGACCCTTGGCCCGGGCGCTTTCACGCGCTCGTGCTAGCGCAGATGCAGCCGCTGTGTCTGCGTTGTCGGTTTCCGACGGGTTGATCGCTGCCTTACCCAGTACGTCGCCATCGGCTCCAGCCTCATCCCGAGCAAGCTCATGGCTGGCCGCTTCATCAAAGCTGCGTCCCTCGTCAGTCGGCACGGATCACCTTCCCCAGAGTCACCCGATATGTACTTCCGGAGTCTGACAGAGCCCCGGGGACATCGCCGGGAAATGCCGCCGTGATCAACACCTGCTCACACTCGGCGATCAAGGTCGCCAGTCGTTCGCGGCGACCAGAGTCGAGCTCAGCAAAGACATCGTCCAGAATCAGGATCGGGTCATCGCCAAGGTCGTGCCTTAGGAGTTGGTATGCCGCAAGCCGAAGCCCCAGTGCAAAGGACCATGACTCTCCATGGCTCGCGTAGCCCTTGGCCGGCAGTTGGCCCAACGTGAGCACCACATCGTCGCGGTGGGGGCCGACCAGCGAGATGCCACGTTCGATCTCGTTAACCCGCACCGCTTCAAGAGAAGCAAGCATCTCGTCGTGCAACTCCTGCATCTCGGGAACCGCCCCTGCCGCGATGGCAACCGACATCTCCTCACGCAACGAAGACTTGTAGGCAATACACGCATCGGAGTTGGCGGCACTGACCTCGTCATAGGCCTTGGTGAGGTACGGAGTCAGATCGCGCATGACTCGCAGCCGTGCGTACAAGAGCTGGGCGCCGACCTTGGCGAGCTGGCTGTTCCACACATCAAGGGTATGTAGCGCGCTGTCGGTCGAATCCACAACCTTGTCCACAGGACCTGTGGACAAGGTTGTGGATGACTTGTGCGTGCCGCGGACGCCGCGCCTCAACACCGGCGCCGCCGACTTCAGCAGTGCGTTGCGCTGTTTGAGCACTTTGTCGTAGTCGGAGCGAACGCCTGCCCAACGCGGTTGACGGGCCACGAGCAACTCGTCGAGGAACCGGCGCCGCTCGGACGGATCGCCCTTGACTAGCCCGAGGTCCTCAGGGGCGAACAGCACCGTTCGTAAGGTCCCTAAAACCTCTCGAGGACGAGAGACGGGTGATCGGTTGACGCGCGCTCTGTTTCGCGCGCTCCCACGTCCGGTGTTGATCTCGAGCTCGACCAGCGTCT
>PMJN01000509.1 GCA_003157445.1 Micrococcales bacterium | reverse complement strand
TTTGGCATGCGGGGGCCCTGGATCGGTCATCAACTCATCCCTTCGTTGTCTGGGTGGGTGGTCATGTCTGGCTGGTCGCCGGAGGCTGACGCGGCCGCCAGTGGCAAGCAGATCGAGACCTCGGTGCCATGCTCGAGCCGGCGCACTCTGGCCGAGCCGCCATGGCGCGACATGCGGCCCAGTATCGACTCGCGGACACCTAAGCGATCCTTGGGTGCATCCTCCACGTCGAAACCGGGGCCGTGATCGCGCACGAATGCCTCCACCCGCTCAGAGCCGACCTCGACATAGACGGACACCGGCGGCGCGCCATGTCGGACGGCGTTGAGCAACGCCTCGCGCAGCGCCCGCACCAGCGCGGTTCCGCCTGCATCAAGTGTGCGGTCGCCGGTCACCACGAGCTCGATAGGTGTGCCATGCAGGTCCTCAACCTCGTGCGTGACCTCCGTAACGGCCGAGGCGAGGCTGGCTTGCGAGCCTCGCGGGCCGGCATATAGCCAACCTCGCAGTTCACGTTCCTGGGCGCGCGCGAGGCGGACCACCTCGGCAGGGTCGCCGGACTTGCGCTGGATCAGAGCCAGGGTCTGAAGGACCGAGTCGTGCAGATGCGCCGCGATGTCTGCCCGCTCGGTCTCACGAATGCGTTGGGCCTGCTCGGCGCGCAGGTCGGCCCAGAGGCGCACACCCCACGGGGCGGCGATCAGGGCGGCGCCGCCAAGGACCGCCACGGCCGCGACCCCCACACTCCACAGGCCGGCGAGCCCAAGACCCTGGGTTGCCAGAACAACGACTCCTATCGAGGCCAGTGCGATACCGATCCCCAGACGTACCAGCCCAGCTCGTCGGCCACCGGAACGCGGGTCCTGGACCCGCCAACTGTCCCGCTCCGCGTCCTCGAGCTTTGACCACGCGAACACCGCTCCGCTGGCCACCACCACAAGCGGGATGAGCACGCCGAGGTGAAGGTTGACCCCTTGCTGCTGGGCGAAGAGAATCCCACCGGCGATGAGCAAGCAGAACCCGACCACGAGGTTACGCACCGATTCGTTGACTGGCCCGCTGACAGCCACAACATCAGCGCCCGAAACCGTGGCTGTCACCTCTTCCTGTGGGGTAAGTGCCCAAAGGAAGAGGTAAGCCACGACACCGGCACCACCGCCCAAACAGGCCACGACGAATGCCAGACGCACGTACCGTATGTTGAGTCCGAGATGCTCGGCTAGCCCAGCACACACCCCGGCGACGCGACGGCCCTGGACCGGGCGCACCATCCGGCGTACCGGCCGGCGCTGACCGGGGCCTGCCGCCGGCTGCGGCCGCTCGTATGGGGTGGGCACGAGGTCCATCTTCGTCCACATCCGGGTAGAGAGAGCCTTGGAGAACACGATCTCAGGGTCAAACCAGGGTTGACCCCGATAGCGAACTGCTGCCCACCAGCCAAGGATTGCGGCATGGACGAACAAAGCACATCCGACCCACAGACGGGGATGGACAGGTTCTTTTCCGCGTTGCGCAGCATTGGCATCAGACGCCGCACCGACGACAAGTGGATCGCGGGCGTCTGCTCCGGGCTCGCCGACCGGCTTGGCGTCGACCCGGTCATCGTCCGTGCTGGCCTGATCCTGCTCTGCCTGCTGGGGGGCGCCGGCATCACCATCTATCTGCTCGCGTGGGCGCTGCTTGCCAACGACAGGGACGAGATCGTGGCGCAGCGAGCTATTCGTGACGCTGATGGCGGCTCCATCGTGGTGCTTATCCTGGCCGTGCTGGGGCTATTCGGAGGTTCAGCGTTCGGAGGTCCGTGGTGGACCGGCCACTTGGGCTGGGGTTTCCCGTGGGGTGTGGTCCTCACCGGTCTATTCATCTACTGGCTGGTCAAACGGTCCAGCAACCCCGACGCCGAGCGGCGGGGGTGGGACCAATGGTTCGGCAACCCTGCGGGCCCGGGCGCCTCGCCGGCGGCCGCCGGCCCGGTGGTCCCACAGACCCAGGTTCTCCTGCAGACCCAGCCGACCCAACAGACTTCTGTGGCCCCACAGACCCACGTAACCCCAAAGACCTACAGGGCCCCGAAGAGGCTCCGTCGTCGATCCGGTGGGCCGTTGATGGCTCTGCTCGCCATCGGGCTGGCGCTTGCGACCTACGGCTCCCTGATCTGGGCGGGCAACGCATTCAGCTGGACCGGCGACCACCGGACGATCGCAATGGCCGGATCACTGGCGGCGATCGGGCTGCTGTCGGTCGTGCTCGGCGTCGCAGGCTGGCGAGGCGGCTTCGTAGCGTTCCTGGCACTCGTCCTGGCGGTCGCTACGTGGACCAGCGCCGTGATTCCGGGCGGGATCCCCATCGCCGGGCGGGTCGCAGACACGACATGGGCACCCACGTCGACCGCTAGCGGGGGTGTCAAGTACCACCTGGGCGTGGGGAGCGGGGTCCTGGACCTGAGCAAACTACCCACCCACGGGCACAGCACAGCCACAATCCCAGCATCGGTGGGAATTGGTGAGCTGAAGGTGATGGTGCCGCCCGACCTGACCGTCAAGGTCGTGGGTCACGTCAGTCTGGGCGAGATCCTCCTGCCGACCGATCCGGGGACCAACGGGCTGAGCGGCTCCGACTTATCCCGCTCGATCGTCTTAGGCGACGGGCCCAGCGAGGTCGTGGTCAATGCCGGGGTCGGCATCGGACAGCTCACCGTGGTGAAGGAGTAGGACGATGGATGACAACACAGCCGTGACCCCAAGCCACCCCGGCGCCCCGATCCAGGACAAGGTCAAGCCGCCGGCACGTCCCAAGGGGCCGAATGCAGCAGCCATCGTCGTCGGACTGGTGGCGATGGTATTTGCAGGACTGATCATCGCCAAGGAGACGTTGAGCTGGCGCATCGACTGGTCACATCTGGGGCCTGGCGCGATCGTCGGCATCGGTGTCGTGATGGTGGTGATCGGGGCCATCGGTCTCGTCCGGCGCCGTGACAACCTCTAAGCTACCCAGTCGTGCCACGTCCCGAAGTATCGATCGCCAGCCGGGCGTGAGTGCAAGGAGATCCACGTCGGCTGGCAGCAACCACGCGGCGGACGCCGTCGTGCCGCCGACATCATGAACGACTGGTTCGGTGGGCTCAGGGCAAAAGGCGCGGTAGACGACCCGCACAGCATGAAAGTCCTCGAGTCGCCCGGTTGGTGCGCGGCCGACCCAACGACTCGTCCGGACCAGGGCGAGCTCACCTACCTCGATCAGCTGTCCGCTCTCTTCCCAGACCTCGCGCACCACGGCGTGGTCCGGCGCCTCTTCGGGTTCCAGCCCGCCGCCGGGAAGACCCCACCGACCCGGTGCGCCGGTCAGGTCGGAGAACTGCGTCATGAGCATCCCTGCCGAGCTGATGACCACCGCGTAGGCCGCCACACGCTGGTGGCGCAGTGGGACCTCGCCCTCGAAGGTCACCGTTTCATCGTCCGTATGCCGATGGACACCCAGGGCCGCGACTGTCTGGGGCGGAGCGAAGTTCTGCTCAACGGCGAAAGTCATTATCAGCACGTGCCTGTCCACCGAGTGCCTGGTGACCTCCAGGACCCCCTGGACCTGCCAGCCGTGCGCTGCGAGCAGCGTGGTCGGGTCTTCTCCATGGCCCAGGCCAAGACGGATAACCTCTGCATTCCGCACATCAACCCCCACCACGATGAGCCGGGATCCCGCCGTCACGCCGGGGGCCAACGCGTCGTACCCTGGGTGGCCCCGGCTACGGCGATGGCGCGGCGGTACTCAGCCTCCGCACCGTCCAGGATCCGGCCCCACGACTGCTCTGGCGGCGTGCTGCGGTTGTATGCCGTCATCGACTCCCGGAGACCATCGTCGGCGACCAGTCGCGCCAGAGAGCTGGCCATCGCGTCGTCGTCCGAAGCCAGGTACCCATTCACACCGTCCTTGACGAACTCCTGCACTCCGCTTCCACGGCGTCCCACGACGGGCAGTCCGGCAGTGCGCGCCTCCAGCGCGGCGATCCCGAACGACTCCAGAGGTGCGGGGGCAACAAAGATGTCGGACGTGGCATACCTCTGCTTTAGTTCCTCCCGGGTCACCCTGCCTGGCAGTCGTACCCAGCCGCCCATATCGTGAGCGACGACGAAGCGTTGCAGGCGCCCGCGATCGGGGCCATCACCAAAGATCTCCAGGCGGATCTCGATCTCCGGCGCTACCAGCGCCCGCACCCGCGCCATGATGCGCAACAACGGCAGGGACCGCTTGCGGGCGGCCAGCCGCATTGCCGAGACGACCCGCACGCTGTCCCCCGGCACGCGGACCGCGACCGACTCGTCAGAGGTCGCCCAGCTGTCGACGTCGATTCCGTTGGACAGCACGTTGATGACCCCTGCGGAGCTGACGATGCGCTGCAGCGGCTCGGCAGCCACGGCAGAGACGGCACTCATGACGACCCCGCCGCTCGCCCAGCCGCGCACGTACCCCGTTGCACGAAACAGCGGTTCGAAAGGACCCAGCATGCAGTGCCAAGTCATGGCGGTTGGCAGGCCCAGGTCCATCGTGACGTGGGTACAGTCGGCGGCGAATGGGCTCACCACGCCCATGTGGACATGGGCGACATCAAACCCACCGCTG
>PMJN01000066.1 GCA_003157445.1 Micrococcales bacterium | reverse complement strand
TCCGGGCGGGACAACCTGCGGCTGTTCTGGGCGGCGACCGGTCGCCCGAGCCAGGACGCGGAGTTCGATACGGCGTTGGAGATCGCCGGCCTGGGCGCATCGGTGGACCGCAGGGTCAAGACCTTTAGCCAAGGCATGCGGCAGCGACTGGCCATCGCCCAGGCGATGCTCGGGCTGCCCGAGCTGCTGGTGCTGGATGAGCCCACCAATGGCCTGGACCCGCTGCAGATCGCCGAGATGCGTGAGGTGCTGCGCAGTTACGCCGCGACCGGCCGCACCGTAGTGATCTCCAGCCATCTGCTAGCTGAGGTCGAGCAAACTTGCAGCCATGTCGTCGTGATGCACAACGGCAAGCTCGTCGCAGTGGGGTCGGTCGCCGAGATTGCCGGCGCAGGCGGCATGCATCTAGCAGTGAGCGATCCCCAGCTGGCACAGGAGATCCTGGCCGCCGCGGGCGTCGAGTCGCAGACGGTGGCTGCACGTCGCTCCTTGGAGGACATGTTCATCGAGATGGTTGGAGAAGATAGGTGACGCAACCCCGGGACAACCCCCTTCCTTCTGCAGGCCACCCGGCGCCAACGCGGCGCGGCGTCCACAGCCGGCTGATGCAGCTGAGGGCGGTGCACGACAACGGCTTCCGGCCAGAGCGAACCCTGCGCCTGAAGGTGGAGTTCGTTCGGCAGCTGCACCGACGGCGCACTCAGCTGACCGTGCTTGTCCTGCTGGCCCTGCCGGTGATCATCGCCCTGGCATTCCAGATCAGCTCGAGCACAAGCTCGGCGGGCGCCCCCAGCCAAGGGGGATCGGGGCGGGCGGGCGGCTCGGGACTGGTCACCCTGGCAACCACGGGCGCGACCAACTTCGCGCTCTTCACAGAGTTCGCCTCAGACGGGTTTCTGCTGGTGGTCATCGTTGCCTTGTTCTGCGGCGACACAGTGGCCAGTGAGGCCAGCTGGGCGTCGCTGCGCTATCTGCTCGCCATCCCCGTACCCCGTTCGCGGCTCCTGCGACAGAAGCTGATCGTTGCGCTCAGCCTCAGCTTCGGGGCGAACCTGCTGCTTCCGGCGTGGTCGTACGTGGTCGGAGGCGTGTTCTTCGGCTGGGCCCCCGGACAGTCACCGTTGGGTGGGACATTCAGTACGGGGGCCGCCCTGCAAAGACTGCTCATCGTCGTTTGTTACGCCAGCGTCCAGTCGCTCCTTGTGGCAGCACTGGCTTTCCTGCTCAGCGTGCTGACTGACGCACCGCTGGGGGCAGTCGGCGGCGCCACGATGCTGGTAGTGGTGTCCAATATCCTGGACTCGATCACCGCCCTTGACCCTTATCGACAGTTCCTTCCCACCCATTTCCAGTACTCGTGGCTGGACGCACTCGGGCAAAGCATCGTCTGGGACGACATGTTGCGTGGCACTGGACTTGTCCTGGTCTACTCCGCGGTGTTCTTCGCCATCGCGTGGTGGCAGTTCCAGGAGAAGGACATCCTCAGCTGAGGACAGTCCAGCACCACCGCAACGAACCACAACACCTCGTCTCCTACTGTTTCGCCTGAGTTCATTTCTGTCTGTGACAGAATGACATCGAGTTATGAGTGACTTCGATCTGGGACCGTTGACGCGTGAGGCCGCGCGCCCGCAGTGGGTGCGAGATCGCCCTTTCGCACCCTGGGCAGCGGTCGGGGCAGTATGCCTCGGCGCGCTCATGGGCCAGCTGGACGCGAGCATCGTGACATTGACCTACCCCCGGCTTCAGTCGGAGTTCACCACCGGGCTGGGCAGCGTCCAGTGGGTCTCGCTGTCCTACCTGGTGGTTCTGGCGGTGCTATTGGTTCCGGTGGGCCGGTGGGCGGACACGGCAGGACGCAAACTGTTGTACCTGTATGGGTTCGGGCTGTTCTCCATGGCCTCCGCGGCCTGTGCCCTTGCGCCGACCCTCGGCTGGCTCGTGGCTGGGCGCGGCCTCCAAGCGGTGGGCGCTGCCCTGTTGCAGGCCAACAGCGTGGCATTGGTCGTGCTCAGCGTTCCCCGGTCCCGGGTGCGCACCGCGGTCGGTCTTCAGGGAGCCGCACAGGCCCTCGGCGTAGCCCTGGGGCCCACCCTCGGCGGCGTGCTGGTGCAGGCCTACGGGTGGCGGTCGGTGTTCTGGGTCAACGTCCCGGTTGGCCTCGCGGCGATCCTGGCCGGGTATGTCATTGTGCCCCGCAGCCGGGATCTCAGCCAGCGGCACGGAAGCGACAGGGCGGGGTTCATCCTGTTGGCGTGCGCGATCGTCTCAAGCCTGCTGGCCCTCAGCGGCCTGTCGGGTATGCCCCTGCCGTCTGCTTCGGTGGTTGGGTTGTCCTTGGTGGCGGTCGTGGCGGCGGTGGCGTTCTGGCATGCCGAGGTACGAGCCCAAGACCCCTTGGTGGACGTCGACCTATTGCGGCACGGCGGGCTCGGTGCATTGTTGGTGGGAGCGCTGCTGGCATACCTGCTGCTGTTCGCACCCCTGGTCTTGTATCCCAGCCTCTTCGCCACCTGGGGCCTGGGGGCGGCCGCCGGCGGGCTGGTGCTGTCCTGCCTGCCGGCTGGTTTCGCGCTGGCCGCGGTGGGTACGAACGTGATGCACCTGCCAATATCGAACCGGCAGCGGGTCGCGGTTGGCGCGCTCGGAGTGTTCGCCTTCCCTGGGCGCCCCAGATCAACAGATTCTGACCCAGGCGTTACCGGTCTTGCAGCGCCTCGTAACAGTCATCGACGAGCAGGCCCGGAGGCAGGCCGAAACCAACCTCTAGGGCACCGCCTGAACGCGCGAAGAGTCGGCGCCGACGACGAATTCCTCGGCTTACCTGACCGATGACATCTGATTATCATCGAATGACCGAGGGCTTCTGCGCCCCCCCGATCCTCGAAGTGATCACTGATCCACCAATCCAACAGAAGGAGCAGCAATGACCACCCGCGACAACGCACCCAACGGATCGCCGTGCTGGGCTGATCTGTGGACATCCGACGTCGAAGGCAGCCGCAAGTTCTACAGCGAACTCTTCGGCTGGAAGGCGCTGGAACCCAGCCCGGAGTTCGGCGGATACTTCATGTTCACCCGCAACGGCGTTCCCATCGCCGGCGGGATGGGTGACATGGGCGACATGGGCGCCAACAACACCTGGACTGTCTACCTGGCAAGCGACGACGTCGCCAAGACCGTTGAGATGGCCGAAGCCAGCGGGGCTCAGGTCATCTCCCCCGCCATGCCTGTGGCTGACCTCGGTCTGCAGTCGGTGCTGCTCGACCCGACGGGCGCACACCTTGGCATCTGGCAGCCCGGGACCTTCCCGGGTTTCACCGTTCTGAACGAGGTCGGCGCTCCAAGTTGGTTCGAGCTAGCCACACGCGACTACGGCGCGGCAGTTGCCTTCTACCGCACCGTGTGCCACTGGGACACCCATACTGTGGGCGACAGCGACGAGTTCCGCTACACGACCATGCGTGATCCCCACAGCGATGGCCAGTTGGCAGGGATCATGGACGCCGGGGGGTTCCTGCCCGACGGAATACCCGCCCACTGGTCGATCTACTGGGAAGCCGACGATGTCGACGCCTACGTTGCCAAGGTGAAGGCACTGGGTGGATCGGTTGTGTTCGACCCACAGGACTCCGCCTTCGGGCGCCTAGCCACGGTCCTGGACCCAGCAGGCGCCCAGTTCAAGCTGCGCACGCCCAACCGCTAGGTACTACACGCACTGACCCTCTGGAGGAGGAAGTCGAAAAGTATCGCGTCAGTTGGTAAGGGGCGCCCGACCCGGAACCAAGATCCAACCCATGGCAATCTGGCCATGGGCAGTGATCCATCCGGTCACAGTCAGGTGGCGGGTTTGCTACGTGTGGTCCATTCATGGCGCCCAAGCCTGGCCGCCTATCGCGCTGTTGAAAGTAGACGATCGTGCCACCTGGGGGCACAGACAACTTCTGGCTGTCTCGAGGTGTGGATCGTTGTTGCCTCCGCTGAGGCAAGGCGCGAGTGGTCCTACTTGTAGAAGACGTCGACGCCACCGTGGCCTGAGCATGCCCCCTGGTGATGGGCTGCAAAGGAATAGGCGCCGTCCTTGCACAGCGCGGTCGCGCCGTTGCCTGGCGCCTCGGGTGCAGGGGTGGCTGCCGACGGCGGTGCGGGCTGTGCGGGCGCCGCAGGGGTCTGGTTGGCCGAAGAGTCTGGGGCTGCTCCTGCGTAGGTCTGGTAGGCGACCCACCAGTTGGCTGCTATGGCCCTTTGGGCTGTTGCCAAGGTGATGACGTGGTCACAGACCAGAGTGTGCAGCTTGTTCTCGACCACGTCCTTGACCCGGGCACCTTCGGGTGCGTTGTAGGGCTCGGGCCACAAGTTGGCCTCCGCGCTGGGAGCACCCCCGATCTCCAGGGAGATCAGGTGGTCTTCCTCGTAGTCACCCGGGGCGGTATCACCCTTGTAGGTGTAACCGGAAGCGAGCTGGGCCACCTTGAGGTCGGTCGTGAAGGACGAGGGCGGGCGAATGGTTGAGGTCCAGCCCGACACGCAGATCGTCTGACCGATGTTGGCCTGGCTGACAGAGGGGTTGATCGCGCCCGGTGTGCGCCCATGATTCGGAAGGACGGCACCGTCGGAGTTGACTGTGATGCCGCCGGGAGCCTGAGGTGAGATCGGGGTTGCCGCGCTGGGCGAGGCTACGGTCCTGTGAGTGCCCGCAGCGGCCGATGCCGGCGGCAAGGATGGACTAGATGACGATACCGGACCCGCCGATGGGGCCGTAGGAGCGGAGGCAGAAGCACCGCAGCCAGATAACAGCACCAGAGTCGTCAGCATCACAATCCACCCGCTGGCGGTCTTCAAGGTCTTGCTCCCCACTGCTTGGTCTTCGCTGCGCATTGCTCCCAAATCCTTTGGGCTGCAGTCACCACGCGATAATGCAACCTTGCCTGTTGTAGCACTACTCCGGGCCAGGGATTCGAACGGGAACGTCAAAGACTGCCGCGGTGCTGCTTTGCGGTCTTTGTCAGAATCGGGTACTGCTCTGAAGTCGAACACAAGCAGGACCAGTCTTAGCTGCGACCTCGCAAGCTACCCGATGACGGCCAGGCACACAGCTTCGATAGCCTCAGACAGTTTCGGGTGGCGTAGGTAGTCTCGAGCCCGGTGATTGCTCGCGTGACGGCTCTGCGCAACGGAATGGTCCGGCGTGACCTGGTCATTGTTCACGACCACGTGCCGGGCGGCGACATAAGGTATCTCGGGCGGCACTCGGTTGGCTGTGACTTCGTCGCTGAGGTCGACGATATTCCACCACTCACAGCGTTTGGCCCGCAGCCAAGCAACAGCCGCCGGGGACCATGAGTCCAAGAAGCGTGGCCAGGAGAACGGGGCGCCTGCGGTTACCAGTAACTGAGGCGAGCTTGCCCACTCAGATGTTGCCAGAGCCTCAATAGCTATCACCGCCCCCAGACTGTGCGCGATCACCACGTCAGGTCGGACCCGATCAAGATCAGCCAGCACATGGGCAATAGCGGCCTCTCTTACCGTCGTATCTCCCATGAAGAGGCGCACGTCCTTGAGGAACAAGAACACGAACGCGCGGTAGCCGGCGTTGCGCAGCCACTCAGGTAGCTGATTGTGGAGCCCTTCGTAGAACAGGTGCCGCAATCCGGGTCGACAGCAGTCGCACTGCGTGGACTTGGCGGGTCGCCGAAAAGGTCCATCAGGGCGGTCCGGGCGAGGGTCCAGTGTTCCCCTGGAGTCGAAGACATGAGTGTGTGAGCTGAAGTAGACATCCAGTTGAGACAAGACGTCAGGCCCGAGGCCTCGCTGGAGTCCAATGCCGAACTCGCTCTTGTGCCAGTCCTCTGATGACCATGAACCGCGCTTCCCGTCACCTTCCACGCAGAGCACGCGGATGGGTCGTCTTAGCATCCCAGCGGCCGGTTCATCGATCATTCTTGGTTCGATGACGTTCTCCGGTTGTCGAAAGCGATGGCCCCATACCCGCATGTCGCGCCTCGGCGCTGCGGGAGGTGCCGACGCGAAGATGCAGCTTTCGCACCCATCGATCCCAGGGGTTGCAAGGGCGGGCAGGTCCACGGCAGAGGGCGCGGGCCAGCGCAGGCTATGGACGGCAGTGCCATCCTGGCCACCAGCAGGACGCAGCCGGACTGGCTGGCTGGCTGCTTCATCGACGTCCCCGACGCGAACCCAGCTCGAGCGAGCATACGAACAACCACCTGAACCGGATTTGAGACACGGGCAACCGACCGATGAGCCAACGATAATGGCCGCCGGGCGCTAGCGGATGTGAAATGCCCAAACTGAGGAGCTGACTGACCTTCGCGCCGATCATGGCCAGAGTCAACGACGGCCGACGCCGGACCCGCCAGGGGTCTGTCTTCAGGTGCCGACGTGACCTTGTGCAGCGGGCCCGCGCGAAAGTCGGTTAGTTCTGGGCGAGCGGCCACGGTGCGGGCAAGGGCATCGGCGTGGATGAGCGGCTTCTCAGTGAGCTGGTTCATCCCGGCAGCCAGGTCACGCAGGTTGCTAGCGCCTGCCCACCCAAGGACACCTCCGGTTCCTGGTCGAGCATGATCGCCCGCTTCCCGGCGTCCGCGACCTCTGCGGCCGCCACAAGGCCGCCCACTCTCGCCCAACAACAATGACGCCGGTGTTCATGGCACCCCCGGCGAGTTCGGCGCCCTCTGGGCCCCCCGGCATAGCGTCCGGGAAATCAATGGCGTTACTGACCCGCCGGCTTGGCGATAAGCGTGACATGCACGTCCCTGCGCTGGCCGTTGTGCACGACCATGAGGGTCACCGTGTCG
Organism: Micrococcales bacterium; assembly: GCA_003157445.1. Lineage (GTDB taxonomy): Bacteria > Actinomycetota > Actinomycetes > Actinomycetales > Dermatophilaceae > UBA4719. The sequence continues at coordinate 5,526 of PMJN01000066.1, read as the reverse complement.
CCGACGGAAAGCTCGTGTACTTGGGCCACCATCGACAGGGAGCTGTCAACGTTGTTGCCATCGATGGCGATGACTGCGTCGCCCGTTCGCAGCCCTGCCCTGTCGGCGGGAGTCCCGCTGACCACATTGGTGAGCACGGCAGCGGCACGTTTAGCGGATCCGTCGGCCACGACTCCGTCCTTAGCAGCGACTCCGAGGTAGGGGTGGCTGGCCGTGCCGGTGGAGATCAGCTGGCTGGCGATCGACCGGGCCTCGTTAACCGGGATGGCGAAGCCGATTCCGATGTTGCCGCTCTGGGAGGTGGAACCACCGACGGAGTCGAGCGAGGCGATGGCGGAGTTGATCCCGATCAGCTGGCCACCGGCGTTGACCAGGGCGCCACCACTGTTGCCCGGGTTGATCGCGGCACTGATCTGGATCGCATTGGTCACCACCGGATTAGTGGACTGCTGATTGAAGGGATCGACCCCTGACTGGTCCGAGGTCGTCACCGGCCGGTTGAGCGCGCTGACGATGCCGGTGGTCACCGTGCCGGCCAGACCCAGCGGGTTGCCGACGGCCATGACCTGGTCGCCGACCTTGATGAGGTTGGCGTCACCCAGCGCGATGGGCTTGAGGTCACTGGGTGCGTTGGTCAGCTTGATGACCGCCAGGTCCGTGGAGGCGTCGGTGCCCACGACCGTCGCGTTATAGGTCCGGTTGTCGGCCAGGGTCACCGTGAACTGGGAGCCTGTCCCGCCGGCTGCCACGACGTGATTGTTGGTCAGGATGTGGCCCGGGGTGTCGAAGACGACACCAGAGCCCTGCCCGCCACCCTGGCTGCCGGTCACCGTGATGGACACCACGCTGGGTGAGACTGCAGCGGCCACGGCCGACCAGTTGGGGGCCGAGGTGCTGGCCTGTAGAACCGGCGCCGGGGAGGTGGGAGCACTGACGGCGCTCTGCACCGTGGGAGAGCGCGTGACATTGTTTCGCGTCACTACATAGGTTCCTGCGCTGGCCAGGATCGCAGCGATCACAGCAATCACCGCGAGCTCGCCCATCCTGCGGGGTTTGGCCGGCTGAGGAGTTCCGGGCTGCGTCAACGGTGCCAGGCCCGGCTCGGCCGCAGCTTGCGCGACCACCGGAGGATATGCAGGGTACTGCGGCTGTACCTGCGTCTGGTCCTGCCAGAGCGGCGCAGTGTGTTGCATCTCGTTCTCGGGCGGCTGCTGAGGCTGCTGGGTCATCGGAATCTCCCCGGGAGTCGGTGAAGTCCACTCAATCCCACGAACGTCGAATATCGCTGAACTCTTGATTGAAAGTCTCCTGCGGGCAGATCCACCAGGCAAGTGTCAGCCCAGCCGGGTAAATTCACAGGGTGAGTGAAACGCAGAACCGTGATCATGTCGAGATGGCAACCGGTGGCAGTCCCGCCTCGGGACGGTCCCATAGGGGCAAGTTCCTGATGATCGCACTGGTTTGTGCCGTTCTGTTGGTCGGCGTGGGGGTGTTTGTCGTCACGCACACCAAGTCAGCGGCCTCCATGCGACGTCAACAGGCCTCGGCCGCCACAGCCAAGTTCTTGCGAACGTGGGCGGACGGCAACCTGAGCGCTCTCCCGGCTCAGACCGTGACCGGATCTGCTGCCGTCACCCAGGCGTATAACACCCTTGACCTCGCCCTTGGTCTCGGTTCGAGAGTCGGGGGCAGCGCTGCCGCGCACGCTACTGCGGCGCAACAGGCCGCAGTGCTACCCATCAGGGTCCAGACCGGGGAGCCCATTGGATCCGGTGATCTCATCACCGTCCCCGCCACCGTCATCATCAATGTCCCTGGTCTTGGGACCTGGCGTGACCCCATCACAATGCATGTTCGAGCCTCCGGGAGCAAGGCACTGATCGACTGGTCACCGCAGAGCATCGCCCCCGCCCTGAAGGCAGGCGACCACATCCAAATGACCCGGACGGTGCCCACCCGTGCCGCGATTTTGGGGACGGACGGCCAGCCGGTGCCTGCGGGAGCCGATGTGAGCGCACTGGTCGGGACTTTGGGAGCCGCCACCGCGACGCAGGCCAAGACCGACCCAACACTGCGCACGGGCGACATCATTGGCCAGAGCGGACTTCAGGCATCCAGCGACGCGACCCTGCGCGGAGCACCCTCGGGGAACCTGACGGTGGTCGACCCGGCCGGCCATGTGGTTGCCACCCTGGCCCGGTGGGCGGGCCGCACCCCCGCACCCGTGACCAGCACGGTCAATGCCACGATGCAGGCGGCGGCTGCCCAGTCCATCTCTCATACCGGTCACCCCTCGGCGTTGGTGGCCATCGACACGACCAACGGCGCGGTCCTGGCTGCGGCCTCGAACCCGGCCGGCTATCCGCGCGCCCTGCTCGGTCAATACCCGCCGGGTAGCACCTTCAAAATGGTGACCCTCACCGCCGCACTGATGGCCGGGCGCACCCTGACCTCCCCAACAACCTGCAGCCCCACGGCGACGGTGAACGGTCAGACTTTCCACAACGCCGGTGGTGAGTCCTTCGGCACCATCCCCTTGCAGCAGGCTTTTGCCGTGTCCTGTAACACCTCCTTCATCAACCTGGCCGTGAGCCTGCCCACCGGCACGCTGGCCTCCGCGGCCAAACTGCTCGGCTGCAACACCGGTCACTCTCCCCTTACGGTCCCCTCCTTCGGCTGCTCCTACCCGGCGTCCGCCACAGGGAATGCCTACGCCGCATCCGCCATCGGTCAAGGAACGGTACTGACCAGCCCCCTGGCCATCGCTTCGATCGCGGCGGCGGCTGACTCCGGCACCTGGCACCAAACCCACATCACCCCAGGAGCAGCCCCGGACAGTCACCCGCTACCGGCCGCGGTCGTTGCCGGGCTACAGGGTGCTATGCGCGCCGTGGTCACCACTGGAACCGGCACCGCCGCGAACCTGCCAGGGACCCCCGTCTATGGCAAGACAGGGACAGCCGAGATCGGCAGCGGGTCGAACCCTCCCACTGACGCCTGGTTCGCAGCCTTCCGTGGCAACATCGCGGTGGCCGTCGTCGTGGAGGACGCAGGATTCGGGGCAACCGCAGCGCTTCCGGTGGCCACCAACTTCCTGACCACGGTCACCCACTGACCGCACTGGCACTCGTACTCGGGCCTCACTGCAAGCCCAAGGGCGCGGCGAAGGCGGCATCGGCCTGTGCTGCCGACAGAACGTGAGTTGCCACCAGCCGGTCAAGTACGTGCCGCTGGCGCTGTCGTCCAGTCGAGAGGTGGTCGATGGGGTCGTATGCCGAGGGTGCCTGGACCAGGCCAGCGAGCATGCTGGCCTGAGCCCAGCTCAGCTGGGCGGGCGTCACACCGAAATAGCCATGGGCAGCCGCGGGCAGGCCGTAGAAACCGTGGCCAAAGTACACATCGGCCAGGTACATTCGCAGAATCTCGTCCTTGGAGTAGCCAGCATCCAGTTTCAGGGAGACCTCGGCCTCCTTCACCTTGGTGACAAGTCCATCGTCCTGGGGAAAGTAGAGGTTCTTGGCGAGCTGCTGCTCGAGGGTGGCGGCCCCCGTATCACCGCTGCCGGTCACAGTGGCAAGACCCGCCCGCACCACACTTATCGGGTCGATCCCTGGCATCTGGGAGAAGCGACTGTCCTCGGTGGCAATCAGAGCCGAAGCAACCCGGTCAGGCTGGGGCAGAACTTCAAGCTGAGCACTGTGAGAAGTCCTCAGGTGCGCTCGGACCAACTGTCTGGCGTCGGCCACGCTAGGTGTCATCGGCCACAGCACGACGACTACCACGATGGGCACGGCCACTATCGCTGCCAGCACACCGGCAACCCAGCGGCGCCAGCGATGCTTCCTCCGTGCCACTGCAGCCACCTCTTCGCGCGTCCGGGGCGGGCGAGCGCCGGTTATCGTCTCCAACGGTAAGTGCCCTTTCTGGGCATCAAGGGTGAACAGGCTGGGTGAAGCCTGTGTGGAGACGCAGAGTCAAAGTGAGATCATGCGGTACCCGTCAGCGACCCGCGAGAACAGGCCCGGCAGTGAAGTCGGTCCAACGAAAAGTGCGGTGGCCCAAACGTCTGCCCACATCAGGCAGGGTCCGACCACGGTGACCGACCCGATCCGGTCCACGAAGGTCCCCGCAACCGAATCGTAGAGATGGGCTCCTCGGGCAGCGGTTCCGGAAGTGGCCACCCCACCGTGGCGAAGTTCCACGACCTCGGCGATTCTTGAGCGATCGCGCGGGTCCTCGACACCGACCCGCCAAGGCGCACACGGTCCCCCGCCGCCGTCAACAGCTGCGCCTCCGACCACGACGTCGCCGCCTGCATTGAGGCAGAAGCTCGCCCCTGGCAGGTCGGCCAGCAGGCTCGCGGCTCGGTCCGCTGCCCAGCCTTTCACCAAGCCAGTTGGATCAAAGCGCAGCACCCCGTCGTGATCCGGCAGTTGGTCGGTGAAGGCACCTTCGGTGAGCTCGCCTGCTTGGTCGCACAACGCGATGACCTGCGCGACCAGTGGGTCGGCGTGACCCGGATCAAGCTCAGTCCTGCGGATCCGGCTCACCTCGCTGTCGTGCCGGTACGTGCTAAACAGCCGGTCAGCTTCGCGCAGAAGGTCAAACGCGCCCTCAACGCCCGCGACTAACTCGGGCGAGTCGACGTCCGCGCCCCGAACATGGATGCTGATCGGCATACCCATGATCTGCTGGACCCAGGCACGGCGACTCACAGGTGGGCCTGATCGATCGCCGACTGCAGCGACTGCAGGTAACCGTCGCTGGTCACCGTGGCTCCCGAGACTGTGTCGATGGAGGCAGACTGCTTCTGGACGACTTCCTGGGCGAGGACAGGCAGTGCGAAACCGTTGATCTCCGCATCGCGACCGTTGTTCTGAGGGTACTGAACCGCCTCGGACGCGGTGATCTTGCCGCCTTGGACCGTGATCCGGACCTGGACGGTCCCCCACCGGGTATCAGCTGCATTACCGGTGAAAGTGGCCGGGCTCGATTTGGACGTCGCCGGCCCGGGCCCGCTCTTGTTCGACGACAGTGGTGGTGATGTTGAGCCAGGTGATGTTGGCCCAGGTGACACGGGCCGCTGCACCACGGGGCTGCCCACGACCATGACGCTGCTGGTGCTGGTGTGGTAGCTGAAGAGCAGCACCACAACCGTGATGGTGGACATGATCGCGAAGACAATGCGCCGCATGAATCTCGTTCCCGTCTCGTATGTCGTCGCGTGGGGGGCTAGTAGGCGAAACGTTCGATGTGGACATTCTGGGGCGGGACGCCGGCGTCAACGACCGCTCGCTCCGCAGCGTCCATCCACCCAGAGCTGCCACAGATGAACACATCGTGTTTGGCGACGTCCGGGACAAGCTCGCGCAGCGCCTGAACATCACCGAGGTGCACCGCGTGCTGAGGTAGCCAGCTGGACCGCTGGGACGCCCTGTGACCAGTCACAATGAACAATCCTGCCTGACGGCGCCCAGCAAGGTCGGTCATCTCATCAACAAGGATGTGGCCCTGCTCTGAGCTGGC
>PMJN01000284.1 GCA_003157445.1 Micrococcales bacterium | reverse complement strand
CCCACCCCACAAACGCTTGTAGGAGTTGACCCACTGATTGGTGATCGCGCTGATCTCGGCCCCATGGTGCAGCAAGCCCGCGATGAACTGCCGGCCAACCTGGCTGAGCTGGTAGGGCGCCCCAGCCTCGTGAAAGGCGTTGCGGTCGCCCTCGAACAGTGACAGGTGGGTGTGCATCCCGGAGCCGGGGTGATCACTGAACGGTTTGGGCATGAAGGAGGCAAAGACGCCCTGCTCCAGCGCAACCTCCTTGATGACCGTGCGGAAGGTCATGATGTTGTCGGCTGTCGAGAGGCCGTCGGCGTAGCGAAGGTCGATCTCGTTCTGACCCGGCGCCATCTCGTGGTGGCTGAACTCCACCGAAATGCCCATGCTCTCCAGCATCGCAATCGCGGCTCGACGGAAGTCGTGCCCGGTCCCGTGCGGCACGTGATCGAAGTAGCCGGCCTGATCCACCGGAATCGGCGGCGCTCCGGCAGTGATCGGTTGTTCGAACAAGAAGAACTCGACCTCAGGGTGGGTGTAGAAGGTGAAACCGAGGTCGGCAGCCTTAGCCAGCGCCCGCTTGAGGACGAACCGTGAATCGGCAAAGCTTGGAGACCCGTCGGGCAACATGATGTCGCCGAACATCCTTGCTGTTCCCGGGTTCTCGCCACGCCAGGGCAGCACCTGAAAGGTCCCGGGGTCGGGTTTGACCAGCATGTCGGCCTCATATACCCGGGTGAAACCCTCGATGGCACTGCCATCGAAGCCAATGCCCTCGGCGAAAGCACCCTCGAGCTCCGCAGGGGCCACGGCAACCGACTTCAACTGACCAAGGACGTCAGTGAACCAGAGCCGCACGAAGCGGATGTCGCGTTCCTCGATGGTGCGTAGGACGAACTCCTGCTGACGATCCATAGCGCGATCCTGCCCTAGAAGTGTTTCGTGTGGGTTAAGAAGTGTCAGGGACCTGTTCTCACGTGCCCAATACGTGCTGGGCCGCCTTGTGACCCGCTATGGCGCTCACCCCGCCCCACACCGTGCCCCCGCTGCGCAGGCGAGCACCCGCTCGTATGCTGTCTGGACGCCCCAAGGACCGACGTCATCCTGTTTCTGGGCCCAGGGCCACCGAAGTGACCGATAGAAGATGTTGCCACCACGTAGCGCGAGATCGACCTCGAGTCGAGCGGGCTCCTTGCCTCCAGGCACAGGTCACCGTTGCCGTAACGCAGGATGACGTCCTGGATCGGCTCGGCCAGGACGGCGTTCAACGATCTCAGAGCGGCGGCCAGGGTCACCTCCCGCTGAGCGTCTTTTCCGCCAGGAAAAGCCGCGCGGGCAGCTGCAGTCCTACAGCCTCGGGGAGGGTCGACTGCCACAGTTCGTCATCAGCAGCCAGCTCGCGGACATGTTCCTGGGAACGCAGAGGCTCCCTGACAGTCGGGAAGAGCCACTGGGCAAAAGTGCTCCTCGGATCGTGGAATCGTTGCCACTGCCCGAACTCGGCACCCGAACCGGTCAGCACCGCAAACGCTACGGCGGTGCCCGCTTGGTCGCCGTTGTCGATCAGTAGACCCTTGGCTGGCCTTGTTGGCAGCGGGGTGAACAAGCAGTACCGGCGACGCAGCAGCCTCGCGTCCAGACCCAGACCAACGATGGCCGTGCGCGGCATCAAGGAGACGATGTAGCCGTTACGGGACACGTTCGCGTCCACACCCGGCAAACCCGGACGTAGATAGCAGCACCCCCGAGGTGAGCTGCTCGTTCCAGGACAAGGACGGTGCGCCCTGCGCAAGCCAGATAGGCCGCCGCGGCCAGCCCGTTGTGCCCGCCGCCCACGATAATGTCGTCGTAATGGGTCATCTCCGCGACCCTAATCAGCCGACGTCGCGGCGGTGGATAGGCTGGCTTTATGGCGCAGATGCGACTGGCCCTGGCCCAGATCAACCCGACCGTCGGCGACCTGAGTGGCAACGCCCGGGCGATCCGTGCGTGGGCCGAACGAGCTGCCAAAGCGGGCGCCCATCTGGTGGCGTTCCCGGAGATGATGCTCACCGGGTACCCCGTGGAGGACCTCGCGCTGCATTCCTCATTCGTCCAGGCGTCGCGCATGGCGCTGGCCGAACTCGCTACAGCTCTTGACTCCGATGGTCACGGCGATCTGCCAGTGGTCGTGGGTTACCTCGACCAGGCGCCATACAGCCTGAGTGAGGCAGAGCGGCCGCTCCCCCAGAACTGCGCCGCGGTGCTGCACCAGGGCAAGGTCAAGGCTCGCTACGCCAAGCACCACCTGCCCAACTACGGCGTTTTCGACGAGTTCCGGATCTTCGCCCCCGGCAGGGACCTCACGGTCGTGCGCATCGGCGACGTAGACGTGGCCATCGCAATCTGTGAGGACCTCTGGCAAGAGGGCGGACCGGTTGCCCAGACCCGACAGGCTGGCGCGCAGCTGTTGCTGGTGATCAATGGGTCACCGTACGAACAGGACAAGAACGACGTCCGTTATGAGCTGGCGGCCCGACGCGCCGCCGAAGCCGGATGTACCCTGGCGTACCTGAACATGGTCGGTGGCCAGGACGAGCTCGTCTTCGACGGAGACTCTTTGGTAGTCGACGCCACGGGGAAGGTCCTGGCCCGGGGACCACAGTTCGACGAGGATCTGCTTGTCGTGGATCTGGATCTCGAGCCGAGCACCGTCAATGTGGCCGACTCCTCCGGTGACGGGATTGTGCACGTCACCATCAGTGACACGCCCACTCCGGCGTATGCCGCGGCGCCTGCTGCGCTGGCCGCCCGGCTCGATCCGGTCGGAGAGGTTTACCGGGCCCTGCAGTTAGGCCTGCACGACTATGTTCGCAAG
>PMJN01000154.1 GCA_003157445.1 Micrococcales bacterium | reverse complement strand
AGGTCTCAATGTCACAGGAGTGGCGTCACAGGTGGTGGCGCTGGTCCAACTTGCGCTGTTCGTACTCGACGTACGCCTGCCGGGTGCTTTCCAGGCGGGCGGTCTGGGAGACTGGGACGTCCCACCAGGCCGAGGCCGGCGGGTTGGGCCCGTAGAGGTCTGTCTCGATATAGATCAGCGTCGTGCGGGTGGACGCCGCGGCCGTGCGGTAAGCGTCGCGGAACTGCTCGATGGTGTTGGCCACAAGGACGTCGGCACCGAAGCTGGCGGCGTTGGCGACCAGGTCCAGGGGAACGTTCTCGCCCTCCAGACGGTCCGAGTCCCCGTCGCGCATGCGGTAATTCGTGCCGAACCGCTGAGAGCCGCGGGACTCGGACAAACCCCCGATGGACGCGAAACCGTGGTTCTGGAGCAGCACGATGATGACTTTGAGGTTCTCGGACACGATCGTTGCGATCTCCTGAGGCAACATCTGGTACGTGCCGTCACCAACGATGGCGACAACCTCGCTGTCGGGTGCGGCCAGCTTCGCGCCCATCGCGGCCGGGATCTCGTACCCCATGCACGAATAGCCGTACTCGAGGTGGTACTGCCTCGGGCTGCGCGCACGCCACAGCGCCTGCAGGTCGCCGGGCATCGACCCAGCAGCATTGATGACGATGTCGTCGTCGGCCATGAGTTCGTTGAGCGCCCCGAAGACCTCGGTCTGGGCGGGCAGCGGCTGGTTGTTGCGATGGAAGCACGCGTCGGTCACCCTCGCCCAGTCCGCGACAAGGCCGACAACCCGGTGGCTGTAGGACTCGGCGACCCGGTAACCCTCCAGCGCCGCCGTCAACGCCACCAGTCCGGCCCGTGCATCGGTGACGACCATCTCGGCGGAGTTCTTCGCGGCGTCGAAGGCGAGCACGTTGAGGTTGACGAAGCGAACCTGCGGGTTGCGGAAGGCGGTGTGGCTCGCGGTCGTGAAATCGGAGTAGCGGGTGCCGACCCCGATGATCACATCCGCGTCTGCTGCGAGGGCGTTGGCCGCGTCATTGCCTGTGGAGCCGAGGCCTCCCACCGAGGCGGGGTGCTCGAAGCTGATCGCGCCTTTGCCGGCCTGGGTGTCGGCGACCGGGATGCCGGTGGCGTCGGCGAAGGCTGCGAGCGCGGTGGTGCCCTCGGAATAGATGACGCCACCACCGGCCACGAGTAGCGGCTTCTTCGCGGAGGCGATGATCGCGACGGCGCGGGCCAGGGCGGCCGGCTCGGGTGCCGGGCGTGCCACGTGCCAGATGCGCTTGCGGAAGAACTCCTGGGGCCAGTCGTAAGCCTCGGCCTGCACATCTTGAGGCAGGCAGATAGTGACGGCGCCGGTCTCGGCCGGGTCCGTCAGCACCCGCATGGCGGCCAATGCGCTGGGGATGAGCTGCTCGGGCCGGTTGATACGGTCCCAGAACCGGGAGACGGGTTTGAAGGCGTCGTTGACGGAGATGTCCAGGCTCCGGGGGTCCTCGAGCTGCTGGAGCACCGGGTCGGGGAACCGGGTCGCAAAGATATCCGAGGGCAGGATCAGCACGGGCACGCGGTCGATCGTGGCCAGCGCCGCTCCGGTGATCATGTTGGTCGAACCGGGGCCGATGGAGGCCGTGCAGGCAAAGGCCTGCATGCGGTTCTTCGTGCGGGCGTACGAGACTGCTGCGTGCACCATGGCCTGCTCGTTGCGGGCAAGGTAGTACTTAAGGCGGTCCTCATCCTCTTCGGGCTCGACCTCGTTCTGCAGGAGTGCCTGGCCCAGGCCGGCCACATTGCCGTGGCCGAAGATGCCGAACGCGCCGGCGATGAACTTGTGCTCCGCCCCATCCCGCTCGCTGTACTGGTTGGCGAGGAAGCGGACCAGTGCCTGGCCTACGGTCAGGCGGACCTTGAGCCCGGCTGCGGTCGTGGCGTCGTTGTTCACTGGACATCCTGGGTGGTGTTGACGGGGCGGGTCATCGGCAGCCGGGGGTCGACGTCCTGGGAGTCCCAGGTGCGCCGGACCCAGTGGTGGGCGGGGTCATCGGTCATCAGCCAGGTCCCGTCCGCGGCGGGTCCGGCCATCACGTTCAGGTAGTACAGGTTCTTGACCTGACGGGAGCGGCTCCCTGCGCCGCGCAGCCCCACCAGTACGTCGCTAGCGGGGCGGTAGTAGGCCTCCAGGGCGCGGGTGGCTCGCCCGGTCGCGATGGCGAAGCGGCCGCCCTGCGTGGAGGTGATGTTCGCCGTGCTCTCGCGCGGGCGGCAGAGGGAGTCGGTGACCGCCGTGAACACATCAGGGCGTCCCGCGAGCTCGCAGGTTGCTCCTGCGACCGTAACCGAGCAGCTCCCGCCCAGCGGGAGGACAAGAGCCTCGTCCTGCCCGGTGCGCAGCTCCTGGCTGGCCCCGGCAGCCAGCTCGACAATCCTGATCCCGGCGAAGCGCCAGCCGGCCCGCTCGGGTGTGTTGCCCCGCGCCCACTGGTCGTGGGCGGTCTCCCCCGTCCGGACCAGGAAGTCGTTCTTCTGACTCATCAGTTCGCTCCCTGGGTGCAAACCCGGTCGTTCAGGGCCGCCAGGAAGACCTTCCGGGCCTCGGTGGAGGGCTGCAGGTTCAGCTCTGGGCGGCGATAACCAAACCTGTTGTGCTTCTTCAGTTCTCGGACCGGCAGTGAACCGCGCCAGGCCCTGGTGCGGCCGCGCGTGCAGACTTGGCAGTCTCGGGCCCTGCCTGTCAAGGGCGAACCTGAACATGTTGCCTCCGGTAGCAGCTGGAATCCTGGTCACTTCATGGCCGGGAGGATGTCAAAGCAGCCCCACCGCGTCTATCCACGGCGCCCACTACGTCGTCGCCCGGCGGATACAGCAGAGATCGGCCGATCACCAGGCCTCTGACCGTAGGCAGAACAAGAGCCTTCGCTGAGCCCGCCAGGGCGGCGTAGGGGTCGCCGGAGACCTCGCCGTCAAGGATCAGAACCGGGATGCTTAAGGCCGCCATAACCCGTTCCATCTCAGGCACGCACGCCAGCTTGAGCCCGGTGTAGGCCGACGTGCGACCCAGGCCGGAGGCGATCGCGATCGAACGGATGACGAAGTCGGGGGGTCAGGACGCTGCGAACATTGCCGAAGACCCGACGAGAGATGAACGGTTCCACCATGGCCATGCAGCGCTGGCTCGCGAGCTTATCGACTGCACGCGAGCAGGCCTCGATGGTCCGGATCGTGCCCGGATCGTCAAGATCGATGCGCATGATCATCTTGCCGCCGTCAGAGCGGTCCGACATCGCCATCGGATCGGCATCCGCCGCGAAGGCCCCACGATCGGCGGCAATGATCATGACCTTGGCATCAACCTGCCGGGGCATCGCACCACGCGGACGGTCGCGTAGAACCTGAGCGATACGCTCGGGTTCGTGCGCGCGTACCCCGCCGAGCTTGTCAATGGAGATCATCAGCCAACTCCTTGCGCTGTGCGTTGTTGAGCT
>PMJN01000172.1 GCA_003157445.1 Micrococcales bacterium | reverse complement strand
GTCAGTCCTGCGGGGTGGCGCGCCGAACGAGGTCGTCGTCGGTCCCGCCAACAGCAGGGTCGGTGAGGTGTTCATGCCCCGAAGACTGGTCGAGGATCTTGGGAGGTTACTGAACAAGTCCAATGATTCTGCTCTGAGGCGCTAGCGGCTCCAGTGCATGAGGCACATCGCCTTCCGCTGGCGGGTGGAAAGGGTTGGCCGTGCAACTTTGGCCTGCACGACATCGCCGACCTCATCGCCGCGTTCGTTGGCCGTTGTACCTACCGTGACCCATCTGCGATAGAGCGCGCCCGGACCCATCAGCTCCGGGCAAGGCACCAGTGCCGAAAGCGGATGGATAGACGGGATCGCGGTAGAGCCTCGAAGGCACGATTCATGGTCGACAGCCGGGCAGGTGTAGGCCAACTGCGGCCATCAAGTCGGTCCTGAGCCCATCTCTTGAAGCTCGAGACCGGCGAGGCAGAATCGCTACTGGACGAGGTGAGGATGGCGCCCGCCGCGTCGGCACCAGATTGGTTGTCAGCTAGAAATCAGGCTGTTGGCGTTGCATGGCGGTAGCGCCGGTCCCGGTGGCGGACTACCGCCCAGAGTCCAGTGGCCGCTGCTGTGATCGTCGGCTGTCGGAGGGGCGGCTCGCTCGGTGGTGGGCTCGCTCATGCGATGGTGCTGTCCAGTGGCGGCCTGCTCGGTAGTGGGCTTGGTTATGCCGGTGTCCTGTCGAGGAGATCGATGATTTCCTGACTTGGCAGCGAACCCACGACAGTCTGACGTTGGGTCATCAGTGGTCAACCGAGGCACGCGTTCCAGCCGTGGCAGAACAAATAGCGTTCGCCCCATGGGCGCTCTTGCGACATATGGACCTAGACTTGTGCTGAGGGCGGTCGAGGCAGGGTGGCGTTGGGTGGCAGCACAGGGGAGAAGCGAGGCGACCTAGTGTGAGCAGCAATGACAGGCCCACGCTCGGTGTGGTGATCTTGGCGCGGGCTCGAGGTGCCAAGTCCAAGATTGAGGCGCGCCCGTTGGACTTCGTCAGACTCCCAGGAGCGTCCATGCCAGCCGGTTCGGTGGCTCTCGACTTCACCTGTGACACCCATGGTGGGCGCCTGATGCGCCTGTGGATGTCGCGGCAGGCTGGACACACCACCTTCGGTGGCGAGGGGGTCCAAGGGGCATGGGACAACGACACCAGTGGTTGCGGAGTGGTCATGGTGAGGTGCAATCACGACGATTGCCGCAACAGCGCGCGTCTGACCAACGAGTGGCTGGTGGCGAGTTTCAGACAAGTTCTGGTCAACTTCGAGGCTGGTAAGGGGCTGCCCATCGCGTGGTTCCCGCTCTCGCAGGTAGGCGCGTCGAACTCCTGATTCCGTCAGTGCATGCGCCGGGTCACCGGCGATGACTGCTCGGTCTGGTCGTGGTTGAGGAATCCGAGCTTTGGAGACGCTGCTCGACCGGCTGTGGATCTACGGGCAGTCCACCAGCAGCATGGTCCCGATCCTTGCGCCGGGAGTGAGCGGCCCCGCGTCGGCTGGGTGAGGCTCCGGTGATGGTCGGGTCGTGGGTCAGCGCTGGTGGCCCCTGACTTCCAGGCACCGCGCGGATCGTTGCCGGGCGAAGACCAGCATCGGTGTGGCTGCCGGTGCGCCGGTCACCGTCTGCACGATGGCTTGATAGGCGTTCAGCTGTGGGGCGTAGTAGCCCACGCGTGCGGGCAGTGCGGCATCGGGGGCGCCATCGGTCTTGTAGTCCACGATCACTAGTGAACCATCGTCCTCGCGGTAGATCAGGTCAACGAAACCCTCCAACACGGTTCCGTTCTGCTGGACCATCCCGACGTACGACTCACGCCAGTGCTCGCGCGTCGCAGCCCGTCTCACGACATCCGAGCCGATAGCGGACCGGGCCAGAGAGGTCACCAGCGGAGCGAACTCGACGACTCCTTCGGCCACGCACTGGGCCGCCACGGCCTCCTCGAGTCCGTCACCCGACGTCAGGTTCACGACCTGAAGAACTCCGTGTACCGCCCGGCCGATCGCGGAGCCGTAGCGGCCCTTTGACCACGCTTGCAGTTCGACATCGCGTCCCCCCTTGGCCACCCCGGAAGCCACTTCGTCGTCAGTTCGCGTCACGGTGATGGCGACGTCGGGTCTGACGACAACATCTGGCAGCGGCTCCTCCACGTCCGGCAGTGGCCCCTCGGCATCCGGGTCCGTGCCCTCCAGCCCCGATGCGCTGAAGGCCGGGTGGTGTCGGCTGGCCTCGGCGGATCGGGCCACGCGGGCAAGCCAGACCTCGAAATCGGGAGGAGGAGATATGGCCGACGTCAGCTGCGCTGGAGCCGAACCGCCTGCGCCAGGCTGCAGTGGGACTACACCCGCCCAAGCCGTCTCGACGTCGGCCAGCAATCGCGCGTTCGTGTCCCCGGTGCCGGATCGATGCAGCGATACGACCAGGTGGTCCCGCGCACGGGTTGTTCCGACATACATCAGGCGCATCCGTTCGTAGGAGCTCATCTGTTCGTCCAGCGGCAGCTGCTCCTGGAAATCCCCGGTCCGCAGATCCTTGGACAGGCTCACGGCATAGCCGTCTTCTGACCACAACAGGCGTACGCCGCTCTCGTTCTTGGGCTGGGCCGTCATGCCGGAGAGCACCACCATGGGGAACTCCAGGCCTTTGGCTGCGTGAATGGTCATGATCCGTACCGAGTCCACGTCTGACTCGGGCAGCACCGACTCGGCGACCCGTGAGCCCTCGGCCGACTGCGCTGTGGCCCATGCGAGATACGAGCGCAGTCCGCCGTGCTCGAGCTCGGACCACGCGCGGGCCTGATCGATGACGAACCGCAGCCGGCGCCACGAGTCGCGGGCGCGCGGGCCGAACGCAGCCGCCTCGAACATCCGACGCTCGAGCGCCAGTGCCCCCAGAACCTCCGAGGGGGTCGACCAACGGGACCTTCGATACAAGTCCCGCAACGCGGCGATCGCCACTGCCACAGGGTGGTCTTGCAGGCCAGCGGGGGATGGTGCCAGCAGGTGGAAGGAGCCTTTCGCCTGCTTCCACGTCCACAGGTCGTCATCACCACACCCGAACAGCGGCGAGCGCAGCGTTGTCACCAGGGCGAACGTGTCGGAAGGGTCGGCCAGGGCTCGCACCGCGGCGAACAGGTCGCGCACCTCTGGTGCGTGGTAGACCAGTGAGCTCGACTCGGTTCGGTACATCACGCCCGCGTCATCAAGGGCAGTCTCCAGGAACGGCAACGAGGTTCGTGCCGGGAGCAGGATGGTGATGTCGCCGGGGCGCAGCCGGCGCCAAGTCGTGCTCGGCTTCGCGCCGGGGCTGGAGGCTGGGGCGCTCACCGCGGTGGTCCACCCCTGTTCGAGTGCTTGCACGATCGACTGTGCCACGTCGGCTGCCTCGGCCTCGCGCAGCTCGCTGGCCGTGAGCTTGACGGCGTGTTCCACCGCGCCCAGTACCGTCATCGGCGCACCCACCGTTGGGCCGTCGCGATACGAATTGAGTGGCTGGTACTTCGGCTGCTTCTCGGGATCGGGCAGGATGACGCGGCTGAACACGGCGTTGACCCATTCGAGGATGGGCGCCACGGTGCGGAAGTTGGTTGTGAGCGACACCTCGCCACCGAGCATCCGCTGGGCTCGCAAGTACATCGCGATGTCTGCGCGCCGGAACCGATAGATCGACTGTTTCGGGTCCCCGACGACAAAGAGGGATCCCTGGGGAACATGGACGTCTTCCCAGCGGGCCTGTGTTGCGGCGCCGCCACCTGCGATACGGACGGCGATCTCAATCTGGATGGGATCGGTGTCCTGGAACTCGTCGAGCAGAAGTCGCCGGTATCTTTGCTGGAGGGCTGCGCGCACCTCGGCGTTGACCCGCAACAGGTTTCGTGACAGGACCAGAAGGTCATGGAACTCCAGGCGGCCCTCACCTTGGCGCGTTGTGGCGGACTCAAGGACGCGAACCCCGCACCAGTAGACGATGGAGCGCAGCGTCGACTCCACGACCTGGGAGATCAGCTTGCGCGCACCTTGTTGCCAGTTCTTGCAGTCATCCTTGATCTGCGCGAGCCGCCCGCCCCAGCTGTGCGCCTTGCCGTAGGACCACTGGAGGTCGGCGGCCGCCTTGAGCTGCCCGATCTGGGCGATGTTGTCACCACCGACCGCCTCTAGCCGGTCGGCCCACCCGCTGAGCCGCCGCAGCTTCTCAAGGAACAGATCGTCCGGCCCTGTGCAGTAGATGGCCAGGCCCGCGAGCCGGCGGGCGTCCTCGACCAGGGGGGAAAGGTCGGGCAGCGCCGGCTCGGGTGGCCGGCCCGGTGCCACGACACGCTCGTCGACCAGGTCCCAGTCGGAATTGAGCTTGGTGATCAAGGACCGCACGTGGTTCAAGGTGATGCCCGTGGCCAGCGCGATGTTCACGGATGTGGACATCGTCGGGTCGTCGAGCAGTTCGGCGCGCAGCTGCGACCAGCGTCCCTCAAACGCCACCGAGGATCCGATCTCGTCGAGCACCTCGATCAGTGGCGGTATGCCGGCCTCGATCGGGTGCTCGGACAGGATCCGTTGCGCGAACGAGTGCAGAGTGCCGATGGCCGCGGTGTCGAGGTCGTCGAGCGCAGTCTCGGCTCGGGCCTGACGGGTCTGGTCGGTGCTGTGCCCGGCCGCTTGTTCAAGCCGAGCCCGGAGCTGATCACGCAGCTCGGCTCCGGCTCGCTCACTGAACGTGACGGCCGCAATCTCGCCCATCGGGACGCCGTCCCAGAGAGTGAGCTGTTGGACGCGCTGAACGAGCATCGTCGTCTTGCCCGAGCCGGCCCCGGCCTCGACAAACAACGTGGAACCGGTGTCGTTGCGGATACTCAGCCGGGCCGCCTCGTCGGGCAGGCTTGTGTTGGACTTCATTTGTCGAGCCCGGCTTTGCGATGCCCCCGGCGAGCGCCAACGGCTCCAGCGGACTGAGCCTGCGCAAGCAGTGCCTGGGGCTCGACCAGGCGGGTGTACCGACGTAGCTGGGGCGCAAGTCGCTTCGCCTCCCACCGCCTTCGGGCCTCTGTGTGGTCGAGGCCGTCGGGATTGCAGTAGGGGCACCGGACCCAGCCGAAGTCGGGCTCTTCCGGTGCCCGCGCCGGGAACACCCCTTGGGCGATGGACCTAGCGATCAGAGCCACCGTCTGGGCATACGTCCGCTGCACCACATCAGTCAGGGGCACCTGAACACGCTTGCCCCGGTCCTTACGGACGAACCAGTACATCGCCTCCACGGGGGTATCGGAGTGGCCGAACCTAGCCCGGGCGGCGTGTGCGTAGACCGGAAGCTGGAGCTTTTCGCCTCCCTCTACGGGGTTGTCGCCGGAGAGGTTCCTGAACCTGCTGGCACTGCCCGACTTGAGATCGGTGACAAGCAGGCTGCCGTCGCGGCGCTGGTCGACTTTGTCGGCCCTTCCCTGGAAGTGCAGCTCGCCCTCAGGGACCTTGATGATCACCTCGGGTTGTCCGTCGAGCCCGAATGCGAGCTCGCTGGCCAGGACCCGTGCGTCTTGACTGGCGCGCCAGCGTTGGTCATCGTCGAGCATCCAGTCGAGGGTGGCCAACAGCGACGCGCGCGTTCGTGTCCACAGGGTCCCATGACCGGTGAGGCCGGCCGCCTCGTACTCGTCGGCCTTGGCCGCGCCGAGCTGCAGGAGCCTTCGCCGCTGCCGATCTGTCCACGGCTCGCCATAGCCTGGCAGCTCGCCCCGCTTGTCGCACTCGGTGATGAGGTCGGCCAGGCTTGCATGCAGGAAGTTGCCAATGTCCATGGCGCTGATCTCGACGACCTCTTCGGGTGCCTCGACCGGCTCGACGTGGAGCAGCCGGCTCACGAAGTACTCGTGAGGGCAGATGGCGTAGCGCTCCAGTGCGGTCGGTGACACCGGTCGAGAGCCATGGGCAAAGTCCGGTAGGCCGTCCACAGCGTCCAGGTTGCCGTCGAAACGAGTGAACTGGTCGGACTCGCGGGCCTTGCTCATGACCAACGTAGCTGTGAGGGCCTCGTCGTGCAGATCGATGTGTGCCAATACCGCCCGGGTGCGCCACTCCTGCAGGGTGCTCGGCGCGTCGGTTGTCTGCAACGAGCCCGCGTAGGAGTGTGAGGTCGTCAGCCAGTGGCCAGACTCCTGGTCGATGACGGCCTGTGACCACTCAGTGGCGGCCAGGGACTGGTTGCCGCTGAGCTTGCGCAAAGTGGGTAAAAGAAAGCGACTCGGCAACCGATCGGTGTGCCTTCGAAGGTCGCCCCGGGGGAAGCTTGCCACCACGTGGCCTCCCGAGGTGAACGCCGCCAGCAGGCTGCGTTGTTTGCGGTCCACCGCCGCCCGCGTCGATGGCAACTGGCCCGCGCTCAGCTTGCGGATCCGCTCGGGTAGCAGGGAGTCGTCATGGAGCCGTCCGGGGAACAGGTCTTCGGACAGGCCGACCAGATACACGACATCGCACTCGAGCCCGATGGCGTGGGTCACCGGAGCGACCAGGACGCCTTCGCCGAACCTGCCCACCCGTGGCAGTGCGGCGTCCAACTCAAGGGCGAGCACTTCCTCCAGGCCCTTGAGGGTGGGGAGCGACCCGGTCTCGTCCAGGCCAGCAAGGCCACTGAGAGTGCGCTCGATGAC
>PMJN01000497.1 GCA_003157445.1 Micrococcales bacterium | reverse complement strand
CGAAGTGGGACGCTGCAACCCTCCTGTCACGGATGGACCGTGACCGCACTAGACCGAAGGAGGTGGGTTATCAGCATGCGTCAGTACGAACTCATGATCATTCTCGACCCCGATCTCGAGGAACGCACCATTCAGCCCTCGCTCGACAAGTTCCTTTCCGTTGTCACTAAGGACAACGGCACCGTGGACAACGTCGATCTGTGGGGCAAACGCCGTCTGGCCTACGACATCAAGAAGAAGTCCGAGGGCATCTACGCCGTCGTCACCTTCAGCGCGGAGTCGGCCACGGCGAAGGAACTGGACCGTCAGCTCGGCCTGAACGAGTCCATACTGCGGACAAAGCTCCTGCGCCCCGGCGCCTGATCTCCGAATCCTAAGGACTCGATATGGCTGGCGACACCGTCATCACGATCATTGGCAACATTACCGGCGACCCCGAGTTGCGGTTCACACCGTCGGGTGCCGCCGTAGCCAACTTCACCGTTGCCTCGACCCCGCGTCAGTTTGACCGGACGAGCAATGAGTGGAAGGACGGCGAAACTCTCTTCATGCGCTGCTCGGTGTGGCGTGACGCGGCTGAGAATGTCGCGGAGTCGCTGCAGCGTGGCACCCGAGTGCTGGTCTCGGGCCGACTGAAGTCTCGTTCATACGAGACCAAGGAAGGCGAGAAGCGCACAGTCATCGAGCTGGACGTCGACGAGGTCGGCCCGTCGTTGAAGTACGCCACAGCCAAGGTCAACCGCACCCAGCGGGGCACCGGAGGCGGTGGCTTCAACGCCGGTGGTCAGGGCGGTGGGCCCAGTGGCGGCGCTAGCAGCCAGGGCGCTCCCGCCGTGGATCCGTGGGCCACAACTCCCCCCGCCGCAGCCAACACAGGTGGCGGTCAGCAGGCTGGACCGCAAGGTGGCTGGGGCAACGGCCCGTCATATGACGAGCCTCCCTTCTAGATAAGTCACGACAACAAGAACAGCAGTTATGCCATCCCAGGGGCAAAAGCCCTGGGCTCCTCTCAAGAATGGAGAGCACCACGATGGCCAAGCCCGTAGTGCGCAAGCCAAAGAAGAAGGCCAACCCGCTCAAGGCGGCGAAGGTCGAGAACATCGACTACAAGGACACTGCGCTCCTGCGCAAGTTCATCTCCGATCGCGGCAAGATCCGCGCTCGCCGGGTGACCGGTGTGTCCGCACAGGAGCAGCGTCTCATCGCCACGGCCGTTAAGAACGCTCGTGAGATGGCCCTGCTGCCCTACTCCAGCTCGGCTCGCTGAGCTAGCTGACCGAGAAGGAGAAGCACAATGAAGGTTATTTTGACTCACGAGGTCACTGGCCTCGGGACCGCCGGTGACGTCGTCGACGTCAAGGACGGGTACGCCCGCAACTTCCTGCTGCGCCGAGGGTTGGCCACGGGTTGGACCAAGGGCGTTGCGAAGCAGGTGGCCGCGATTCAGAAGGGCCGCGAGGTCCGCGAGGTCAAGACCCTCGATGAGGCCAAGGGCATGAAGGGTCAGCTTGAGGCCAAGTCCGTGAAGGTTGTCGCCAAGGCGGGCAAGTCAGGTCGTCTCTTCGGCGCCGTGACTCAGGGTGACGTCGCTGACGCCGTCAAGGCAGCCGGCGGCCCCCAACTCGACCGTCGCAAGATTGAGCTCTCGACACCGATCAAGTCGACAGGCTCGTTCGAGGCGCTCGTGCGCCTGCACCCAGAGGTGCAGGCTGCGATCAAGTTGGATGTCGTCGCCGGCTAACAGGTCGACAACAGAGTCGGCATAGGCCGAAATGTACTAGCCCAAGGGCGCGGATCCTCATCGGATCCGCGCCCTTGGTCGTGCTATCTGAGGCGCATGGTGGGTAGGGTCGGAGGATGCGAGTTGGCCTCAACAATGAGGTTTCGGCCGCGGACCACGTGGCCGTCGGGCTGGTGCATGGAGGTGTGTCATGAGCGAGTGGCATCGCAAGGCAGGTTCGGCGAGCCGGGCAGGTTTCGATGTGGCCATAGGGCCTCGGGAGGCGGGTTGGGAACACGCTGGCCTGTATGTTGTGACTCTGGCTGCTGGTGAGTCGAGGCCGATCATCGGCCGTGAGTTCGAGTGGCTGGTGCTGCCACTGTCCGGACAGGTCAGGGTGGAGTGCGACGGCAAGCTGGTGTTCCTGTTCGGACGCGAAGGACCCTTCGCGGGGCCAACTGACTTCGCATACGTGCCGGTCCACTCGAGCTTCACTCTTCACAGCACGGACGGTGCTCGGATTGCCCTGCCGCACGCTAAGGCATCAGAACCGTTGCCGTTCCGGCGGATCCCTGCAGAAGAGACGGTTATCGAGCTGCGTGGCGCCGGGCACTGTTCTCGCCAGGTCAACAACTTCGGGACTCCGTCGGTGCTCAACGCTGAGTCAATCATCGCCTGTGAGGTGTTGACGCCGGCGGGCAACTGGTCGTCCTATCCGCCGCACAAGCATGACGAACACCACGAGGACCGTGAGAGCGTCCTGGAGGAGATCTACTACTTCGAAATGCGCGCCGAGGGCGATGCCGCGGGGTCGGCACATGCGTTCGGCTATCAACGGGTCTATGGCACCAGAGACAGGCCGATCAACGTCATGGCTGAGGTTCACAGCGGTGACGTCGTCCTGGTCCCACGCGGCTGGCACGGTCCCTCGATGGCGCCACCCGGGTACGACATGTACTACTTGAACGTCATGGCGGGTCCGGCTGCACGGCGGGAGATGTTGATCCGTGATGACCCCGATCATGCATGGGTACGCAAGATGTGGGCCTCCCAGAAGGTCGACTCCCGCCTTCCCTTCGGTGGACCCCACTGAGAGAGAGGATTCAGCTGACCCCACCGGTTGTGTAGTTTTTCGCGCGGCGACGCTCCGATCCCGACGGCGTCCGGTAGCCACTGATCGCAGGTCGCTGCGCCATCTTCGGTCACGGCAACATTGCCGGCATAGGTCAGGCTTGATGCAGATGCAGATGCAGATGCAGATGCAGATGCAGATGCAGTTGGAGGTCGAGGGCGACCTTGGGACCGCTGATCAGAACGTTCGTCGGTACCTTCAGCGCCGTTCCTTGGGCTCCTCGCCGCCAGTGCTTGAGCGAGGCACTGGCGGCGACCCGGACCACGGTGGTCCAAGCGGACTGTGAGCTGGCGGCCGGTTCCCGGTCAACGCGGTCGTGGTGGGATGTCGCGGTGGCTGAGGACTCACCCCGCCCCCGCCGGTCACGTCGGAGGTATGGTCGCCACACGTGCAGGTGAGAACCAACCAGCCAGTCACCAAGACCTTTCGCCTGGCTCAGCGGGTGGCGCCGATCACCAGCCATGCGTCGCCACGGGCTCGCCAGCCCAGAGCAAGTCCACGCAGCATCATGAAGACAACGAACGCAAGCCAGAGTGCGGTGATCGCATGGCCCTGTCCGACGACGGTGTTCGTGCTGGCCAGCAACGACGGCCCGGTGGCACGCACTGCCAGGATCAGCGGCAGATAGAGGGCTAGAACCACGACCTGAGCCACCGCGAGCCAGAGGCCATCGCCCGCTCCGATGAGCACCCCGTCCAGCACGAATACGAACCCTGCGATGGGCTGGCTAAGGCCCACTACGACAAGGGCAGCGGCCAGCACCGACTGGACGGCAGGGTCAGGGGTGAAAAGCACGGGCAGCACCGAGTGAGTTGCCAACACCAGGATTCCGAGGATCCCCCCGCCGAGAACGCCCCACAACAGCATCGTTCGGGTGGCGGATCGGGCGCTCGCGATGTCGCCGGCGCCCAATGCCCGCCCGGTCAACGCCTGAGCGGCGATGGCCAGTGCGTCCAGCGAGAACGCGAGGAAGGTCCAGATGGTGGCAGCGACCTGGTAGGCGGCGAGCGGCACGTCGCCCAGGCCGGCAGCGACCCAGGCCGTTACCAGTAGGACAGTGCGAAGTGCCAGCGTGCGGACCAGTAGCGGGATGCCGTCCAGACCCGCTCTCAGTACCCGCTGCGGGTGTGGGCGCAGGCTCGCACCGAGCTGGCGTGCGCGGCGAGTCACGACCACGACCAGAGCGGCCGCCATGCCGCTCTGGGCCATCACCGTCCCCAGCGCCGAACCTGCGATCCCCAGATGCAGGCCATAGACGAACAGCAGGTTGAGCACGATGTTGGAGCTGAAACCTACTACGGAGGCGATCAGCGGCGTTCGCGTGTCCTGCAATCCGCGCAGAACTCCGGTCACAGCCAGGGCCACCAACATCGCCGGTATGCCGAATGCGGACACCCGCAGGTAGCTCACCGCCTGCGTCAAGGCTGCCGGGGATGCGTCGAACAGCTCGCACACAGGTGCGGCGTAGACGGCGACCAGCGCGCCGACGACCACGCCGATCCCACTAGCCAGCCACAGGCCGTCGATACCGGCGCTGACCGCTGCCCGCGCCGACCCGGCCCCCACCTGTCGGGCGACGATCGATGTGGTGCCGTAGGCCAGGAAGATGAAGATGTTGGCCGCTGTGATGAGCGCCGCGCTGGCCACTCCAAGCCCCGCTAGCTGCGTGGTCCCCAGGTGGCCGATGATCGCGGAATCGGCCAACAGGAACAGTGGTTCAGCCACCAGGGCCAGGAGCGCAGGCACGGCGAGTCGCAGGATCTCACGCCGCTGGTTCGGCAGGCTGTCACGTGGCAAAGACTCGTTGCTGGTCACCATTGAAGGTTGTTGCGTGTGGGAACCCGTTCGGAACACCGTCCGCTGCTAATGTCACCCGAGGTTGTTCCGGTCGTCGATCGCGAGGCGAAAGAGGCTCTTATGAACGTGGCGGATGTCATGGCTCCCTTGGTCACGGCGGGTCTGGGCGTGGATATGCCGGTGCACCTGACCTGCTGGGACGGTAGTGAGCTGGGCCCTTCGGGCGCCCCACTGCAGTTGACCATCACGAGTCCTCATGCTCTGCGTCGATTGCTGTGGGCCCCGAACCAACTGGGCTTCGCACGAGCCTACGTGTCTGGTGACATCCTCATCGGGGGGGACCTGCTGACCGCTCTGTCGGTGCTGGAGCAGGTCGCCGATCCCGAGTTCGGTCCTGGGGTGGTCATCGATGGCTCGACCCGGCGGGCAATCGTGACAGCAGCCTTTCGCCTGGGGATCGTCGGTCTGCCACCACGACCTCCGGTCGAGGAGGCGAAGTTGGGTGGTCTGCGCCATTCGAAGAGTCGTGCCAACAAGGCCATCGCCCACCACTACGACGTCGGTAACGACTTCTATGAGTTGGTGCTTGGACAGACAATGGCATACTCGTGTGCCTACTATGAGCAGGAGTCGGCCCCCGCTTTCGGCTTGGACGAGGCTCAGAGGGCCAAGTGTGATCTGGTCT
Source organism: Micrococcales bacterium (assembly GCA_003157445.1). GTDB lineage: Bacteria > Actinomycetota > Actinomycetes > Actinomycetales > Dermatophilaceae > UBA4719. The sequence continues at coordinate 3,537 of PMJN01000497.1, read as the reverse complement.
CACGCAAACTCGGGCTCAGGGCGGGCATGCGGATCCTTGACGTCGGGTGCGGCTGGGGTGCGTTTGTCTGCAACGCCGCCCGCGAGTATGGGGTTGAGGCTGTCGGCATCACCCTGTCTCATGAACAGGCCGACTATGCCCGACGCCGGGCGATCGAAGAGGGCGTCGCTGACCGCGTGGAGATTCGGGTCCAGGACTACCGTGATGTCCACGACGGGCCCTATGACGCGATCGCCAGTATTGGAATGGCCGAGCATGTTGGTCAGGCGATGCTGCCAACGTACTCGGCGAACCTGTTCGCATTGCTGGGCCCGGGTGGCCGGTTGCTCAACCACGCGATCTCCCGCAGGCCCGGTCCGCCCGAGCACTTCTCGCGGACGTCGTTCATTGACCGCTACGTCTTCCCCGATGGGGAGCTCGAGCCCTTGTCTGTGACGGTGGGGGCACTTGAGGAGGCCGGCTTCGAGGTTCGTGACGTCGAGTCGTTGCGGGAGCACTACGCCCTGACGCTGCGAGCATGGGTGGCAAATCTTGAAGCCAACTGGGACCAGGCTGTCGAGCTCAGCAGTGCCGGCCGGGCAAGGGTTTGGCGGCTGTACATGGCCGGCTCGGCGCTCGCCTTTGAGGGAAACCGGCTCGGGGTGAACCAGGTGCTGGCCGTACGACCTGCGGTTCGTGGTGTCAGCGGTATGCCACGCTCTCGTGCGTCGCTGCTGGAGCCCATCGCTCTGGCACCGGTGTTATTGCGTCAACAGTCGTCGAGCCAGCCCTCACCCCAGGTGTTTGAGAGCCTCCTTGCGCGAGAGAGGTGACAGCCGGGGGCCGAGTTCTTCTACGATGCTACGCACCCAGTCGGCCGCGGCGACTCCGGAGCGTGAGTACTGGCGCAGCGACCAGCCGATCGCCTTACGGATGAAGAACTCCCTGTCGGTCACATTGGGCGTGATGCAGTCGAGAAGGAGCTGTCGGTCGGTCCCGTCCTTGCTCAGGAGCTGGCTGAGGATGGCTGCCCGGCGCACCCAGAGGTCTTCAGCCATCGCCCAGGAGCGCATCCGGTCGGACTCGGTCTCCGGGTGAGCTCTCAGAACCGGGCCGACCCGGTGTGCGGCGATGTCGTCAACGAAGTCCCACCATGCCCCCGACTCGACCAAGTAGCGGTACAGGGGCATGCTCGAGCGGCTCACGGCCCAGAGCCGGTATCGGCGGTGCCCGCAGATGGCCAGCGCGGCGTAGCGCTCCTCTCGGAACCGGGCTCCATCCCAGAGCCCGCGGACCGTCGCCTCCCACTGGTCGCGTCCGGTCAGCAGGTACGCCGGGTCGGCCAGCAGCGGTCCCACCATGGCCTTGAGCTCAGGTGCGCTGATGCCCCGAAAGGCCATGGTGGACTTCATGTACCTTTGCTGATCCTTCGCCCGCCGGGGGTCCCCAGCCTCGCCGAGCTCAAGGCATATCGCCTCGACCAGGTCAGATCGCACGGCCCCCATTGGGTCAGGATATGGCTTTGCGGGAACTGGCCACATCCCTTGTCGGTGGGTGGGGCGACGCGCTCCAACTATTTCTTGTCCACAGGCGGTGGACAACGTCTTTGCAGGTCAGCGGTCAGCCCGGCGACGATCTACTCGCCAATTCACAGGCTCCTCCCCAGGGTGTGCACAAGCCGGCATGCCGTTACGCACACCTTGTCCCCATGTTGTGCACAGGCTTGGGTTGAGTCAGGAGGCGTCCGGTCATACCGTGGCTGTTTCGTACCGATCGCTGCGCAGGGCGAGTCCCCGACGGCGGTGTGGTGGGGGTGTCAGACCTGGGTGGTGTGCTGGTCACAGTCCGCGCGCAAGGTCGGTATGGAAGGGGGACGTGGATGACGCTTGCGGATCTGAACATCAAGTCGTACGACGGACCCACCCAGTCCTCCTACGGATCGGCTGACGACCGGCTGCCGCCACAGGACGTCCATGCTGAGCAGAGCGTCATCGGCGGCATGTTGCTGTCCAAGGACGCGATCGCCGACTGCGTCGAGGGGCTCAAGGGGGTCGACTTCTACCGCCCTGCTCACGAGCTGATCTACGACGCGATCCTGGACCTGTACAGCCGCGGCGAGCCGGCTGACGCCATCACCGTCTCCGATGAGCTGACCAAGCGCGGCGACCTGACCCGGGTGGGCGGACAGGCCTATCTGCATCAGCTGATCTCTGAGGTCCCAACTGCGGCGAACGCGGGCTACTACGCCGAGATCGTGGCGGAGCGTGCCGTGCTGCGGCGGCTGGTCGATGCGGGCACAAAGATCGTTCAGATGGGGTATGGCCAAGGTGGTGGCGACGTCGTGGACATCGTCAACGCCGCGCAGGCAGAGATCTACGCCGTGGCGGACAAACGGGGCGGTGATGACTACACCAAGCTCGGCGACGTGCTCGAGGCAACGGTCGACGAGATCGAGCACGCCTCTGGTCGATCTGGTGAGATGATCGGTGTCCCAACCGGGTTTATCGAATTCGATGCCCTCACCAATGGTCTGCACCCCGGTCAGATGATCGTGGTGGCTGCCAGACCCGCTGTCGGGAAATCTACTTGGGGACTCGATGTCGCACGCTCTGCGGCCATCAAGCACAAGATGGCCACGGTTCTGTTCAGTCTCGAGATGAGTCGCACCGAGATCACGATGCGGCTGTTGTCGGCCGAGGCTTCGATCCAGCTGCAGAACATGCGCAAGGGCGACATGCGTGATGAGGACTGGACCCGGCTGGCGCGCACGATGGGCGAGGTCTCGGATGCACCGCTGTTCATTGACGACTCGCCGAACATGTCGCTGATGGAGATCCGGGCCAAGTGTCGGCGGCTGAAGCAGCGTGACAACCTGCGCCTGGTGATCATCGACTACCTGCAGCTGATGAGCTCAGGCAAGCGGGTCGAGAGTCGCCAACAGGAGGTCTCGGAGTTCTCTCGTGCGCTCAAGCTCCTGGCCAAAGAGCTCGAGGTTCCCGTCATCGCCATATCGCAACTGAACCGTGGCAGTGAGCAGCGCACCGATAAGCGACCGCAGATGAGCGACCTTCGCGAAAGTGGATCAATAGAACAGGATGCCGACATGGTGATCCTGCTCCATCGTGAGTCGATGTATGAGCGTGAGTCGCCCCGTGAGGGCGAGGCCGACATCATCGTGGCCAAACACCGCAATGGTCCGACCAGTACATTCACGCTGGCGTTCCAAGGCCATTACTCCCGCTTCACGAACATGGCCACGAACTTCTGATGGTTGCTCAGTTGTCGAGAAACCTTGGGCATGTATTGCGTGCTCCTCTGGTCTGCCCGAAGAAGCCGGCCCGGTCGCCAGTTGCAGGTCGGGTGACGTGAACAGCCTGGACCAGGTTGCTGGGCCCAGGCATTCATCCGTTCCATCTGCGCACCAAACGGCCTGGAACGGTTGGGCTCTTGGGCGCTTCCAGGCTTGCCGCTGACCGCCTGCTGCCCCTGGACCATGCAGGCCCGGCAGAGTTGTCCACCTTCCCGATAGGGATCCCGGACATATGTCCGGGCCCCCCA
>PMJN01000065.1 GCA_003157445.1 Micrococcales bacterium | reverse complement strand
AGGTGGGTTTCGCGCCCCATCCCTGAGGACTTGTAGCCGCCGAAGGCGGAGTGTGCCGGGTAGGCGTGGTAGTTGTTCACCCAGACGCGCCCGGCCTGGATGTCGCGGCCTGCGCGGTAGGCGACGTTGCCGTTGCGGGACCAGACGCCGGCGCCCAGTCCGTAGGGCGTGTCGTTGGCGATGGAGATCGCGTCGTCGTAGTCGGTGAAGCGGGCCACCGCGAGCACCGGCCCGAAGATCTCCTCCTGGAAGACCCGCATGTCGTTGGTGCCCTCCAGCAGGGTGGGCTTGATGTAGAAGCCGCCGGCCAGGTCGCCGTCGAGCTCCACGCGGGCACCGCCGGCGAGGACCTTGGCCCCCTCCTTCTTGCCGATCTCGATGTAGCCAAGGATCGTGTTCATCTGGGCTTCGCTGACCTGGGCACCCATCTGGGTGTTTGTGTCAAGCGGGTTACCCATGATGATCTTCTCGGTGCGGGCCACCGCATCGGTCATGAAGGAGTCATAGAAGCAGTCCTGGACCAGGGCCCGGGACGGACAGGTGCAGACCTCGCCTGAGTTGAAGGCATAGAGGGTGAACCCTTCCAGAGCCTTGTCGTAGAAGCTGTCGTTCTTCTCCGCCACGTCCGCGAAGAAGATGTTGGGGCTCTTGCCGCCCAGTTCCAGGGTGACCGGAATCAGGTTGGGGCTCGCGTACTGGCTGATCTTGATGCCGGTGTTGGTCTCTCCGGTGAACGCGATCTTGCGGATCCGCTTGGAAGAGGCCAGCGCCTTGCCGGCCACGCTGCCCGAGCCGGTGACGACGTTGAGCACACCTGCCGGAAGCAGATCCCCGATGAGCTCCACCAGCACCATGATGGAGGCCGGTGTGACGGAGGCTGGCTTCAGGACGATGCAGTTGCCGGCAGCAAGTGCGGGGGCTACCTTCCAGACTGCCATCAGGATGGGGAAGTTCCACGGGATGATCTGGCCCACGACACCGAGCGGCTCGTGGAAGTGGTACGCGGTGGTGTCATCGTCGATCTGGGACACCCCGCCTTCCTGGGCGCGGATGGCCCCGGCAAAGTAGCGGAAGTGATCGGCGGCCAACGGGATGTCCGCGTTCAGGGTCTCCCGGATGGCCTTGCCGTTGTCCCAGGTCTCGGCAACAGCGAGCAGTTCCAGGTTCTCCATCATCCGGTCTGCGATCTTGTTCAGAACCACGGCCCGATCCGCCGGAGAGGTCTTGCCCCAGGCCGGCGCAGCCTTATGAGCGGCATCCAAGGCCAGCTCGATGTCCTCTTCGGTGCCGCTCGCCGCCTCGGTGAACTGCTTGCCGGTGATCGGAGTGACGTTCGCGAAGTACTTGCCCTTGGTCGGGGGAACCCACTTCCCGCCGATCCAGTTCTCGTAGCGGGCCTTGAATTCGACCTTGGCACCTTCTTGACCTGGTTGCGCGTAAACAGTCATGCACAGGCTCCTTCAGCAGGTAGGACGGCGTTGTCCTAAGTCCCCGGAGGCTAAACGAGCGAAGGTTGCATCCACGTTGCATGTGCGCGCACGGACAACTCTCTGGACCCATGTGTTTCATCTGTCAATGGGGTGCCTCATCTGTGACGGGGTTGCCCTCAGCAGCGAAGGAGGTAACAATTTCGCGTCATGGGTACTACAACCGAGGTGACTTCCCCGCCCCTGCCGAACCAGTCTCCCAAGGTGCTACACGATCGGGATGCGGCTGTGGGCTACGTGGCCATGGTCTGTTTCAAGCACGGGCCTCCGCGACTGCTGGGCGTCGAGCTGGAGTGGACCGTCCACCATGACAGCGATCCAGCCCGCGCGCTGGACACAAGCCTACTGAGCCTGGCTCTGAGGCCGCACGCACCGCAGACGATCGATCCTCACAACGCACAGCTCCCTCTGCCGGCCGGTTCCCTAATCACGGTTGAGCCCGGNNGGCCAGGTCGAGATCTCCACGCCACCCACCAGATCTGCCGCAGAGCTCATCTGTGTCGCGACCGCGGACGCGGCAACTCTTGCAGGCCTGCTAGGCGAATACGGGCTCGTGCTCGGCCACTACGGCACCGACCCGCACCGTGCACCCAAGCGCCTGTTACAGGTTCCCCGATACGAAGCTATGCAGGCTGCGTTCGACCTCATCGGTCCGCACGGTTCTCAGATGATGTGCAGCACCGCCTCGATGCAGGTATGCCTGGACGCCGGGGAAGCCGACCAGTGCGCGGCCAGGTGGGCAGCAGCCAACGCCCTCGGCCCGACGCTGGTGGCAATCTTCGCCAACTCACCCCACCTGAACGGCCGCCGTACCGGATGGGCCTCCTCACGTCTGAGGGCCACCCTGGGCACCTGCCCACCCTTCACCCTGCCCCCGTCGCCCAGTGATGACCCTGCCGGACAGTGGGCCGCGATGGCCATGGCGGCCCCAGTGATCTGCGTGCGCGGCGGCGGCCCTTCCTGGGCCGCGCCACCAGGGCTGACCTTCTCAGACTGGATCGCCGAGCCGGAGCGGGTCGGACGCCCGCCGACGTTTCAGGACCTCGACTACCACCTCAGCACCCTCTTCCCGCCTGTTCGTCCCAAGGGGTACCTCGAGATCCGCTACCTCGACGCGCAGCCCGGCTCCGGGTGGGTCACCCCCTTTGTTCTTCTGGCCGCCCTGATGGCACGCCCGTCGACCATCGATCAGGTTCTGGCCCTGACGCAGGCCTCCTGCCAGCGCTGGTTCGAGGCCGCACGCGACGGCCTGGCCGACCCCGTGCTGGGTGTCAGCGCGCACAAGGTCATCCAGCTCGGGGCTGACTGCCTGGACCACCTTGACCTCACCGCCACCCAGCACGCACAGGTGCTCGCCGACCTGGCACTGCGCCTGGAGATTATCTCGACAATCCAGAGGTGTTCGACGTGACCGCTTCCCCACCAGCTCCCGATGTCCCGCCCGAGCGATGGCGTGCTCACGTCGCCGAGGTACTGACGCGAGCCCGGGATCGTAGCCAACTGCTGACCGACGCCGTCGACGACGACGACCTGGTACGTCAACACTCGCCCCTGATGTCACCCCTTGTCTGGGACCTCGCCCACGTTGGCAACCAGGAGGAGCTGTGGCTGGTCCGCAACGTCGGCGGCCGGGTCCCCGTTCGTTGCGACATCGACCAGTTATATGACGCGTTCAAACACGCGCGCGCAGAGCGGCCCTTTCTTCCGCTGCTGGGGCCGGCCGGGGCGCGCACATACGTTCGCGAGGTTCGTGACAAGGTCCTGGACGTCCTGGCACACAGCCCTCTGGAAGGTCGGCGGCTGCTGGAGAACGCGTTCGCGTTCGGAATGGTGGCCCAGCATGAGCAGCAGCACGACGAGACGATGTTGGCCACCCACCAGCTCCGGGTCGGTGGCGCGGTCCTTCACGCCTCGCCACCGCCACCGGGCACGGGCCTTGCCGCCGCTGAGGTTCTGGTGCCCGGCGGGCCGTTCACCATGGGGACCTCGACCGAACCGTGGGCTCTGGACAACGAGCGCCCGGCCCACGTGGTCGAGGTGGCGCCCTTTTTCATAGACACCGCCGCGGTGACCAACCGCGCCTACCAAGGGTTCATCGAGGCCGGCGGCTATGACCAACCGCGCTGGTGGAGCGCTGCCGGCTGGGCCCACCGCCAGGAGGCCGCCCTGAGTGCACCCCGGTTCTGGCAGCGTGAGGGCGATACCTGGTGGCGCCTGCGGTTCGGCATCCGTGAGCCGGTCCCGCCAGCCGAACCGGTGATGCACGTGTGCTTCCATGAGGCGCAGGCATACGCCATGTGGGCCGGGCGGCGACTGCCGACCGAGGCAGAGTGGGAGAAGGCAGCCCGCTGGGATCCGGCCACCGGTCAGTCTCGGCGTTACCCATGGGGTGATGAGGACCCGGGGGAGCAGTATGCCAACCTCGGCCAGCGCCACCTACGTCCGGCCGAAGCCGGCGCCTACCCCCGGGGAGCCTCACCCCTTGGCGTGAACCAGCTCATCGGAGACGTCTGGGAGTGGACCTCGAGCGACTTTGGTGGCTACCCCGGCTTCGCCGCTTTTCCCTATCGCGAGTACTCCCTGGTCTTCTTCGGCGCCGACTACAAGGTGCTGCGTGGGGGGTCTTTCGGGTCGGACGCCGTGGCCGTGCGGGGCACGTTCCGCAACTGGGACTACCCGATCCGGGCACAGATCTTCGCGGGGTTCCGCTGCGCTCGCGACCCGGTCCCTGGGGAGGTCGGCTGAGATATGTGCCGCCACCTCGCCTACATCGGCCCCCCAGTGACTCTGGCGGACTGCATTCTGCACCAACCGCATTCACTGCTGCATCAGTCATGGGCACCCACAGATATGCGTGGTGGGGCCACCATCAACGCCGATGGCTTCGGGATCGGCTGGATCGACCACGACCACGGCCATGGAGCAGGCGAAGGCCGGGGGAGCGGTACCGGCCGAGCCTCTCGCTACGCCAGCGACCGCCCGATGTGGTCGGAGGCTTCGCTGCCCGACCTGGCAGCATCGGTCACCTCAGGGGCAATCTTGGCCGCGGTGCGCAGCGCC
>PMJN01000293.1 GCA_003157445.1 Micrococcales bacterium | reverse complement strand
TTCAGCGGTACCGCCCACGGTGCATCCTCACCTTCCCGTCACCACATGCAGCGGATTCGTCGCTGCTCCGATATGGCAATGCGCATAGACCGTAGCCCCTATTGGCCACTGGGCGGCAACTTGAGGACGAGTTGGAGTCCAGAAACACATCGTGAGATTTAGTTGAATGTTGAATTTCTTGAAGATAGCATCAAACCATGACCACCCCAGGCGACTCCGCGGCCAACACGGGCCGGATGCCAGTTCTATACCTCAGCCATGGCGCGCCCCCACTCGCCGATGACCGCACGTGGAGCAGAGAACTCGCTTCCTGGGGGGCGGATCTGCCTAGGCCAGGGAGCATTCTGATGATCTCCGCCCACTGGGAACAGGCACCTCTGGCCCTGTCGGCAACCACCACCGTGCCTCTGATCTATGACTTCTGGGGCTTTCCACAGCGATACTACGAGGTGACCTATGAGGCGCCAGGCGCCCCGGCGCTCGCCGCGGACGTCACCAAGCTGCTCAGCTCTCCCGGCGCCCTGGTGCACAACGACCCGAGTCGGGGCCTCGACCACGGCGCCTACGTCCCGCTCGCCGAGATGTTCCCGCATGCCGACGTCCCGGTCCTGCAGATGTCGATGCCAACCCTCGCCCCGCAAAAGCTGTTTGAGATCGGCCGCAGGATCGCGCCGCTGCGCGAGCAGGGCACACTGATCGTCGGGTCGGGTTTCACCACCCACAACCTGCGCTGGTTCAACCCCGCTGAAGGCTCGGACACCCCCGCCCCGGTCGCCTCCGCCGAGTTCGACGCCTGGGCCCGCGAGACCATGGCCTCAGCTGACGTCGACTCGTTGCTGGACTTCCTGACCAAGGCACCCGCCGCTCACGAAGCGCACCCACGCACGGAGCACTTCGCACCGTTGTTCGTTGCCCTCGGTGCGGCCTACGAGAGCGGCGACCTGACGAACCACAGCGTCATTGACGGTTTCTGGTACGGCCTGTCAAAACGGTCCTGGCAGTTCGACTGACCTCTGGCCCGTGAGATCCCACAGACCGGTGGCCGGTCACCTCCAATGAGGTGACCGGCCACCGGTCTGGATACGGGCTACTTCAGCTTGCGGTCAGACCGACGCGGGCTCGCTCACAGCGACCTTGCCGTTGCCGTTGCCGTCGCCGCCCTCGTCCACTGCGATCCCGATCTCGCGACTTCGGCTGATAGAGACCGCGATCACCACTACCGCGAAAGCAGCCAGTGCGATAGTCCATCGTTCGAGGTTGTTGGCCCCTGAGCCGACGGTGAGGGTGACGATCGCGGGCGCGATAAGGACCGACACCAGGTTCATGACCTTGAGCAGCGGGTTGATCGCCGGCCCTGCCGTGTCCTTGAACGGGTCACCCACGGTGTCGCCGATGACCGTGGCTTCATGGGCCGCAGAGCCCTTGCCGCCATGGGCACCGTCCTCGACGATCTTCTTGGCGTTGTCCCACGAGCCACCTGCGTTGGCCAGGAAGACGGCCATAAGTGCACCCGTACCGATGGCGCCTGCCAAGAACCCGGCCAGCGGGCCGATGCCAAGTCCGAAGCCCACCACGACGGGCATCAGCGCGGCCAGCAGACCCGGCGTCGCGAGCTCGCGCAGCGAGTCCTTCGTGCAAATGTCGACCACGCGGCCGTACTCAGGCTTCTCGGTGTAGTCCATGATCCCGGGGTGCTCGCGGAACTGGCGGCGCACCTCGAACACGATGGCACCTGCCGCACGAGTCACCGCGTTGATGGCCAAGCCGGAGAAGAGGAAGACGACCGAGGATCCAATCAGCAGACCCACCAGGGTACTCGGGGTGACGATCTGCAGATCGAACATCGACTGGACAAAGGCGGTCGGCTGCGTCTTGAGCGACCCTGAGTCAATGATGGCCTGTACCTGGGTCTGCCACGCAGAGGTGTAGGACCCGAACAAAGCGGTGGCAGCCAACACAGCGGTGGCGATCGCGATGCCCTTGGTGATGGCCTTAGTGGTGTTGCCGACCGCGTCGAGCTCGGTCAGTACCTGCACTCCGTCGCCGTGGACGTCACCAGACATCTCAGCGATGCCCTGGGCGTTGTCCGAGACGGGGCCGAAGGTGTCCATCGCCACGATGACTCCGACAGTGGTCAGCAGACCACAACCAGACAGTGCGATCAGGAACAGCGACAGGATGACCGATCCGCCACCAATCAGGAAGGACAGGTAGACCGCCGCTGCGATGATGGCCGTGGTGTAGACCGCAGACTCGAGACCGACGCCAATGCCAGCCAGCACGACGGTGGCGGCTCCGGTCAGCGAGGTTCGGGCCACGTCCTTCGTGGGACGCTTGTCGGTGCCGGTGAAGTGTCCGGTCAGCATGAGGATGATCCCGGCGAGCGCGATACCGATGAAGACCGCAAGGGTTGCCGCGATCCGCGGAGTCAGCGTCAGGAAAAGCAATTTGCTGCCGTCCAGCGCCTTGATGGTGGAGTCAGCGCCTACGAGACCGGAGAACTTAGCCGGCAGGTACACCCAAGCAGCGACCGCCGAGAGCACGGCCGAAACTCCCGCCGAGATGAAGAAGCCGCGGTTGATCGCGATGAGGCCGTTCTCACCCGGACGAGGCTTAGTGATGAAAACACCCATGATCGCGGTCAGGACACCGACTGCGGGAACGATCAGCGGGAAGACCAGACCCTGCTCGCCGAAGGCGGCCTTGCCCAGGATCAGTGCTGCGACCAGCGTCACGGCATACGACTCGAAGAGGTCAGCCGCCATACCCGCACAGTCACCGACGTTGTCACCCACGTTGTCTGCGATTGTCGCCGCGTTACGGGGGTCGTCCTCGGGGATACCGGCCTCGACCTTGCCAACCAGGTCAGCGCCGACGTCAGCGGCCTTGGTGAAGATACCGCCGCCGACCCGCATGAACATGGCCAGCAGAGCTGCACCGAAGCCGAAACCCTCAAGCACGGTGGGGGCATTGCCCTTGTAGATGAGCACGACCGATGAGGCACCCAGCAAGCCAAGGCCAACGGTCATCATCCCGACCGTGCCACCGGTACGGAAGGCGATGCGCATGCCCTCGTCGCGGCCTGAGTTGTTCGCCGCCGAGGCGACGCGCACATTTGCCTTCACTGCCAGGCTCATGCCGAAGTAACCGACCGCTGCAGAAAAGAGCGCACCCAGGACGAAGTATCCCGAACGCCCCCAACGAATCCCTGCCGTGTCTGCGGGAAGGATCAACAGCAAGAAGAAGACGATAACTACGAAGACGGACAGCGTCTTGAACTGACGAGCCAGATAGGCGTGGGCACCTTCTTCGACAGCATCGCCGATCTCTTGCATCTTTGCGGTGCCGGGGTCAGCAGCGAGAACCTGCCGACGGAAGACGACACCCATAGTCAGAGCCACGGCGGCGATCACGGCGACCACGATCACCAAGGTCAGGTTCGTGCCTGTCAAGGCGAGCGGTGGGCCAACGGCTGGGATAAGGCCAGGCATTCAATCCTCCATGAGGGAACATCACAGAAAGCAATTGGACGTGCGCACAAAAGGGACTCCAGTGGTGTGTAACCAGGCAAGTCCAGATCGTCACGCGGCAACGCGGCCGCCGGAGCGGGATGGTGCGGGTCATTGTAACCCGCAGAGGTTGGTCCCCGAGTTAGTGGCGTAGATTTCCTCGGCGCCCCCCAGTGCGCCAGCCGGTCGAGGTCTGCGTCAGGCGGTTGCGGCTGTCGCGGCCAGAGCACTATCGACGCTTGGGAAGATCTGGAAGACCTTGTCGAGGCCTGTGATCGAGAACACACTGAGTGTGCGGTCGCTGGAGCAGACCAGGCACAGTGTGCCGTTGGCTGCTCTCACGAGCTTGAGGCGCCCCACCAGCACGCCAAGACCCGTCGAAGCCATGAACGTGACACCGCTGAGATCCACTACCAGATGGACACGCCCCGCCGAGATGTGTTCATCGAGGTGTTCACGCAGCACAGGGGCCGTATAGACATCGATCTCGCCGCCAACGTGCACAACGGTGGTTTCCCCGCGAGCCTCGCTGCTGATGGACAGATCCACGTCCCGCTCCCCTCGTCGTCATCCGGACGGCCACTCAAACTCACACTAGCCCCGTGCCGCAACCGGAGGCATACGGTCTATGAGATGCCAAGCGATCCTCGACCTGCAACCCGGCCGGCCTTCGACCCCCCGGAGGTGCTCGCGCGTCTGTCGAGCGGACGCCGCACGGAGCGGCTCGTGCACGTCCACGAGGTTCCTGCGCGCCGTCAAGAGGTGGCGCTATGGCCGCACTGGGTTGCTCCAGCGGTCTATTCCGCCTTCAGCACCGCGGGCATCACTGCGCTGTGGTCCCATCAACGCGAGGCCGCTGACTGGGCCCATGACGGCACCCATGTCGTCATCTCCACCGGCACGGCCTCAGGCAAGAGTCTCGGCTACCTCCTACCAGTGCTCTCCGACATTCTCGACGGTGCGAGCGCCCCGTCCGGTCGAGGTGCCACCGCTCTGTATCTGAGCCCGACCAAAGCCCTGGCCGGCGACCAGCTAGCGCGGCTGACCTCTCTGGCCATCCCCGGGCTGCGTGCCGCGACCTACGACGGCGACACACCAGCTGACGAACGCCGCTGGATCCGGAACCATTGCCAGTACGTCCTGACCAACCCCGACCTCGTCCATCACTCACTGCTGCCCGCTCACTCACGCTGGGCTGCCTTCCTGAGGTCTCTGCAGTACGTCGTGATCGACGAATGCCACGTCTACCGGGGGGTATTTGGCTCCCACCTGGCTGCACTGCTACGCCGTCTGCGCAGGGTTGCCGCACACTACGGCTCCTTCCCAACCTTCATCCTGGCGAGTGCGACGGTCGCCGACCCTGAAAGGCAGGCCAGCGCACTTACCGGCTTGCCGGTCCGTCCCGTCATCCTGGACGGGTCGCCCCGAGAGCAGATGACGTTCGGTCTGTGGGAGCCCGGCCTCGTGCTCAGCGGCGGTGGCAGCGACGTTGACAAGCGCAATGCCCCGCATCGGCGCAGCGCGGTCGCCGAGACCGCCGATCTGCTGGCGGACCTCGTGGCCGACGGCGTACAAACCGTGGCATTCGGTCGCTCACGCGCCGGAGTCGAGGCGATCGCGGCCAGCGCTCGACGCTCACTTAACGAGGTGGACCCGACACTGGGATCTTGCGTGGCGGCATACCGCGGTGGATACCTGCCTGAGGAGCGGCGCGAGCTGGAAAAGCGCCTTCGCTCGGGTGCCTTACGCGGTCTGGCGGCTACCAACGCCCTGGAGCTGGGCATCGACGTAAGCGGCCTGGACGCAGTTCTGATGGCGGGCTGGCCGGGGACCTGCGCGTCCCTGTGGCAACAGGCCGGTCGCGCCGGACGCGCCGGATCTCCATCCTTGGCCGTCCTGGTCGCTGGCGACGACCCCTTGGACACCTATCTGGTCCACCATCCCAAGGCCTTGTTCGACCGGCCCGTGGAGGCGGCCGTCCTGGATCCGCAGAACCCCTACATCCTGGCTCCGCATCTGGCCGCAGCCGCCGCCGAGCTGCCACTGACCTCACAGGATGGGCAGTTCTTCGGGCCGAGCATGGGTGGCCTGCTCGAGGTACTGGTCGCTCGTGGGCTGCTGCGCCGACGCCCTGGCGGGTGGTTCTGGACGCGACCCGAACGAGCCACCGACCACGTCTCCCTTCGTGGCACCGGCGAAACGGTGCGAATTGTCGAGCGGTCCACGGGACGTGTTCTGGGCACGGTCGACGGGACAGCAGCCCACTCCAGCGTCCACACCGGTGCGGTGTACGTGCATCAGGGCCAGCCCTACGTGGTCGCCCACTATGACGTGAAGGACTCCCATGCCATCGTCGTGGCCGGCGACCCGGGGTGGTCCACTCGTGCACGATCCGTGAGCGCTTTCGACATCGGCCGGATCGAGCAGTCACAGGCCTGGGGGCCGGTCGAGCTCTGCTTCGGTAGTGTCGACGTCCGCTCTCAGGTCACGTCTTTCCTGCGCGCACTGCCCGGCGGGCAGGTTCTTGGGGAGCATCCGCTGGACTTGCCGGAGAGGTCTCTGCGCACCAAGGCTGTGTGGTGGACCATGACGGAGGAGATGCTGGATGCCGCTGGGGTCCCACCCAGCGGTATCCCGGGGGCCGCCCATGCAGCCGAACATGCGNNGATATCGGCGGTGTCTCGACCGCGTTGCATCCAGACACGGGCCGCCCGACAATCTTGGTCTATGACGGTCATCCTGGGGGCGCAGGTTTCGCCGAGCGGGGGTTCCGTGCCGCCAAAACCTGGCTGACTGCGACCCGGGACGCGATCCTGGCCTGCGAGTGTGCGAACGGCTGCCCTTCGTGCGTGCAGTCTCCCAAATGTGGCAACGGCAACGAGCCCCTGGACAAGGTCGGCGCTATCTCGCTACTGACGGCTGTTCTGGCAGGGTCAGCCCGTGTGGCGGCCGAACCGAGCGATCGCGGGGAGACAGCCGATGCACCAAGGATTGAATAGATTCACCTCCGATGTGACGCCATCCCCACAGCCAAATTCGGCTGCTCAGTAGAGGAATCTTCTCTCGTGAGCCCGGTAGGCCGTGCAGTACGTCCGCATCCAGGCGGGGTTCCTCACGGACCACAGCCACCAGGGGCAGGTCCAGGGCTCCATCCACCGTGTCCGCGACAGGGACCTCCTTTTGCCGCTGGTGCGCACACAGAGCCACCCGTCCGGACAGGCAGCAGCCAGGTGCTGGGCGATCGCGCTGGCACCAGCCAGGTCACAGATATCCGACCCGGCGAGCAGAACCATCGCCTCGACCGACCGCACCAGGGCCCAAAGACCCCTTGATCGGGGCGCAGGAGGTCGACCACCACCACATCCACTGCAACGCGGAGCGCAAGGAGCACGTCCCGGACGGTCTCGACTGACACAGGAACATCCCTTGGGCAGTTGAACGAGGGGACCCTGACTCCCTCCGCCGACGGCAAACGTCCCAGCAGCCCTGGACCATCGATATGACCCCTGGCACCGGCCAGATCAGGCCAGCGCACACCGCACCCCTACTCGAGGCTGAGGGTGACATCGAGTCCCCCGCCCAGCCGGGCGCCGTCCAGAGCGAGCGGGCGAAGGCCGCCTGTGCACCGCGTAGGCGACAGCCGCGGTGAGCGCCGAGGCACCAACCCAACCTGAGCCGCCAACCACTCCGATGATGTGTGCAGTCTTCACGTGGCCAGCAACTTGACCCTCAGGTGGTCGCACACGCTCCCCCGGCGACCGGTGGACAGTGGGACGAACCGCGGGGAAAGTGTGGACGGCCAAGAGATCCCGAATGGGATAAATATCGCGGCGAGAGCAAATATCGCAGATAATTAGGGACGGCCCCCGACGGGGGACATCGGGGGCCGTCGACGCTCCAGACTCCGGGGGGAGGAGTTGGTGCGCCGGCACACTCAACCCCGAAGGGGAATGTGCATACCCAAATGATGACCCGTTTGGGTGGCGGATTGCAAACGGCGGGCAAACCGTGCAGGTAACGAGGCCCACAAGATGATGGCACCCCGCGAACGGGGTGCCATCAGACCGCGAGACTTGCGAGTTACCAAGCGTGAATCTACTAGTCGCAGTGGGACAAGCCCGCCACGATCGGTCCATCAGTGGACTGCCCGCGCGTGGGTACCCGTTTGTCTCGCGGGGCCGTCGGACTCTCGTCCGTCGACCTACTTCTGGTCTACTCCCATTCGGCAGCAAAGAAAAGTCTTGACTTTGGGACCGACTAAGGGGCCATCCCCTCGGGGTGCATGGTCGGTCACCGGCTCAGCCGAGGCGACCCAGCCGGACCGCATCCGCGATACGTCCGCCTTCCTCAGCCCCGGCTACGATGGCGCCGGCACAGTGCGTGATCCACAGAGCAACGCCGCGAGGTGAGCCCGTTCCATATGCCGCGAGCGCGCCCTGGTAGGCCGCACCGCCAGCATCACTGTGGCCCAGCTCGACGACGGCGACCCCGCTCGGGTCCAGCCCGCTGAACTGGATGATCGCCCGCTCCATCGCCCGGGCAACCAGTCCGTTGCCTGCCACGAAAGGTCG
>PMJN01000021.1 GCA_003157445.1 Micrococcales bacterium | reverse complement strand
CTGTGCAACGGGAAGGTGCGTTCGACGCCAACACCGAAGCTGACCTTACGAACCGTGTAGGTCTCGCCGATGCCGCCACCGTGGCGACGGATGACCACTCCCTGGAAGACCTGCACGCGCGAGCGCGTGCCTTCAATGACCTTGACGTGGACTTTGACGTTGTCACCGGCGCGGAATGCCGGGATGTCGTCGCGCAGGCTGGCCTTGTCGACGTTGTCGAGCTGGTGCATGTTCGATTCGCTTTCTCGTCAGCGCCACAGGTCGCTCACGGTTCTGATGCACGCCATGGCATCGTGCCGGGCGGGCGATTCGTATAGGGTGCTCCTGCGATCCGTCACTCGTTGCTCTCCCCCCTGTGGCAGGGGCACGAAACCGGTGCGAGGCGCGAGAAGTCAGTCTGCCACAGCGGAGGGGTCAGCCGGAAATTGGTCGACGTCTTTCAAGCCGAGATGAGCGAGCACCTCGCGGTCCCGGGTGTCCAGATCGGCCAGATCCAGGCGCTCGATCATGTCTGGTCTGCGCAACGCGGTTCGCTTGAGGCGTTCATCGCGCCTCCAGCGCGCAATCTGAGCATGGTGTCCAGAAAGCAGCACATCAGGTATGCCACGTCCGCGCCACAACGGCGGTTTGGTGTACACCGGGTACTCCAGCAGGCCATCTTCGTGGGACTCCTCGACAAGGGAGTCTGCGTTGCCGATGACGCCGGGAACCAGCCGCGCGATGGCCTCAACCATGACCAGGGCCGCGACCTCCCCGCCACCCAGGACGTAGTCACCAACCGAGACGACAGTCACCGGCATCATCGCCTCAGCCTCCTCGATGACTCGCTCATCGATGCCCTCGTAGCGACCGCAGGCGAACGCCAGCCAGGGCTCGACCGCCAGCTCGTGGGCCATTGCCTGGGTGAACCGCACACCACCTGGCCCCGGGATTAGTAGATGCGGAACGGCGCCGGGCTCCCCTGAGGCCATGAGGTGGGCAAGCGCCTCTCCCCACGGTTCCGGGCGCATGACCATGCCGGCGCCACCACCATAGGGAGTGTCGTCGACAGTTCGATGGCGGTCGTGGGTGAAGTCGCGTAGGTCGTGGACCGACAGGTCGATCAGGCCTTCCTGACGGGCCTTACCGATCAGCGAGAGATCCAGAGGCGAGAGGTACTCCGGAAAGATACTGAAGATGTCGAGTCTCATGACTTCCTTCACGACTCGTCCAGGTCCAGCAGGCCGGCTGGAGGGTCCAGCACGACGCGACCACCCTGGATGTCGACCTCGGGCACGATCGCCGTCACGAACGGGACCAAAGCCTCACGACCATCGGTCAACCGCAGGACTAACAGGTCCTGGGCAGGGCGGGACTCCAAAGCCGTCACCTCACCAACCTCGACGCCTGCGACCGTTACCACTCTGAGACCTACCAGATCTCTTTCGTACCAAGTCTNNATACCGTTGTTGTCGCGCGCGCTGCGCAAAACCAGCGGACCTGCGTCGGCCGGCTCGGTCATGAAGGTTGCGCCAGGCACGAAGCGCTCGTCCGGGTCATCTGTGAGAACCTGCACGGTCACTTCACCGCGCAGTCCGTGCGCCTTGCCAACACGAGCGACAACAACCTGCATGGGCCAGTCCTTCAAGGGGATGTGGAGACGATCAGCAAAACCAAGGGGCATGCCGGAAAGATCTTCCGGCACACCCCTTGGCGGCATGCTTGGCGAGACGATTGCACGCTGCCCCAATGGCTATCGCACGCGGTCGGTGTCGACGATGTCGACCCGTACCGGTTCACCGCCCGCCAGGGCGCCCATCACGGTGCGTAGGGCTCTGGCAGTGCGGCCGGAGCGACCGATGACCCGACCGAGGTCATCAGGGTGGACCCGGACCTCCAGGACCTCGCCGCGACGCAGTTCCTTGCGCCGGACAGCCACGTCCTCATCGTGGTCGACGATACCCTTGACCAGGTGCTCCAGCGCCTCGTCGAGCACGGTCAGACCTCGGGCTTGGCGACGTCAGTTGCCTCGACGGCTGCCTCAACCGCAACATCTTGGGCAGCGGCCTTCGGCTCNNCTCAGCCTTGTCCGCCTTCGGCTCGGCCTTCTTCCGCTTCGAGGTGGTGGCGCCGTCCTTGGGCTCGGCCATGGCGGACTTCGTGGCTGCCTCGTACAACGCGGTCTTGTCGGGCTTAGGCTCGGCAAGGCGCAATGTACCCTCGGCGCCCGGAAGACCCTTGAAGGTCTGCCAGTCACCCGTGATCTTCAGGAGGGCCGCGACCTGCTCGGTCGGCTGCGCGCCAACCCCGAGCCAGTACTGCACACGCTCGGAGTTGATCTCGATAATCGACGGCTCATGGGTCGGGTGGTACTTGCCGATCTCCTCGATCGCCCGGCCATCGCGCTTGGTACGCGAGTTCATGACGACGACACGGTAGAACGGTGCATGGATCTTGCCCATGCGCTTCAAACGAATCTTGACGGCCACGTTGGTGGTGACTCCTGTTTCTTGTCAGGGTTGAGTCGGCACGGCATCCGCGTGGGGATACGGCTCGTGACGCTCGGATGGACACGTCCGAAGCGGAGAGAGGGGCCGCAGACAGACGAGTACGACCGCTAGTCTGCCAGATGTGGCGCCGTCCTTCGAACTCAGATGACC
>PMJN01000244.1 GCA_003157445.1 Micrococcales bacterium | reverse complement strand
GCCTGGGACCTGCTGAAGTTCTCAACCAGCCAGGCGCAGGACGGCAACCTTCTCAATGTGACCGGGCAGATGCCGCTGCGCTCGAACGTCGCAACCGTGTACGCCAGCTACTTAAGCGCCCACCCGGCATACAAGATGTTCGCCGACCAGGCCGCTCGCACAGTCGAGGTGCCCAACGTAAACAACTCGATAGCCATCTGGCAGGCCTTCCGCGACAGCTACTCCTCATCGGTGATCTTTGGCAAGACGCCGGTGAACGCCTCGTTGACCAGTACCGCCGCCAAAGTCACGGCCCTGGCCGCACAGCCCTGATCGGCAGACTGACATGTCAACCGCGACGGCAAATGTGGACCCTAACGTGGACCACAGTGGTCCCACGACACCGCCGCGGCGCCGCTCCCAGCGGCTGACGACCTTGTTCGGTCGTCAGCCGCTAGGGATGGCGCTGGCTGCGCCGTACCTCGTGTTCCTTGCGGTGGTGTTCGCCTACCCGCTGGGTCTGGCCGTGTACATGAGCTTCCACCACTACTTCTTCACCGCACCAGGGGCGCAGGTGGCCCGGCCGTTCGTCGGCCTGGAAAACTACAAGACAGCCCTGTCCGACCCGGCGGTACAGCGCTCGTTCCTGAACGTGGTCGAGTTCCTGGTCATCAACGTCCCGCTGACGGTGGTGCTGGCGCTGGTGCTGGCCAGCGCCTTGAACGGCGCGGCCCGGGGCCGCACGTTCCTGCGAGTCTCGTACTACGTCCCGTACGTGACGGCCAGCGTCGCGGTGGTGGCGGTGTGGTTGTTCATGTTCAGCAGCGCTGGGGTGGTCAACCAACTGCTCGGCCCGCTGGCGCCCAGCCCCTCGTGGCTGGTCAACAGCACGCTGGCGATGCCGGTCATCGCCATCTTCGTCACCTGGAAACAACTCGGTTTCTTCATCCTGCTCTACCTCGCCGCCCTTCAGAGCGTGCCCAAGGAGCTGTACGAGGCGGCATCCGTCGACGGCTCCGGTAAGTTCCGCTCGTTCATGAACGTCACGGTCCCCGGCGTCCGTCCTGCCACGACTCTGGTGGTGATCCTTGCGACGATCACGGGCGCCAACCTGTTCACCGAGCCATACCTGCTGACCAACGGCGGCGGCCCGATCGGGGCCTCAGCGTCGCCGGTTCTCGTCATGTACCAAAAGGGCATCGAGCAGGGTAGCCCGGACGTCGCCGCAGCTATCGGCGTGATCCTGGTGATCGGCGTCCTGGGGATCTCGCTCATCAACCGGTATCTGCTGGAGAGGGACTGACATGTCACGGACCCGCAGTTGGCCACGCATAGTCCTGCTCGTCATCGGGGCAGCGGTCTTCCTGTTCCCCTTCTACTACATGATCATCGGCTCGTTGCAGGCNNGTGCTTGCGGGATACGCCCTGGCCCGTCTGCACTTCCGCGGACGGGGCAGCCTGTTTGCGCTGATGCTGCTGGTGCAGGTCGTGCCCTTCCAGCTCTTGATCATCCCGCTTTACGTGATGATCGTGCGCAACTATGGGCTCGCCGACTCCTACATGGGCATGATCTTGCCATTTGCCATCAACTCCACCGCGGTGTTCATCTTCCGACAGTTCTTTTTGGCGTTGCCTGAGGAGCTCTTCGCCGCAGCACACATCGACGGTGCCGGCGAGCTGAGGATCCTGTGGTCCATCGCGCTACCCCTAGTCCGGCCCGCGCTACTCACGGCCATCCTCATCACCTTCATCGGGCCATGGAACGAGTTTCTCTGGCCGTTCCTGGTCACCAAGCAAGCCAGCATGCAGCCACTAGCGGTCTCACTAGCCAACTACATCGATAACGTCGCCGGGCGCGCCACGAACCCCTATGGCGCCATCCTGGCCGGTTCCGTGGTTCTCGCCGCCCCCGCGGTCGCGCTCTTCGTAGCGTTCCAGAAGCACTTCACCTCATCGGAGCTCGGCTCCGGCGTGAAAGGATGATCCGCTTGACCATGGATAACAACGTCCCATACTGCCTGACCCGTCTGGGCGTCGTCATGGCGCCCGAACCGGGCAACCTGCTCGAAGCCATGGGGGTGCTCAACCCCGGCAGCGGGCGCACCCCCGACGGCCGGCTGCACCTGCTGCCGCGCCTTGTGGCGGACGGCAACGTCTCGCGCGTCGGACTTGCCGAAGTCGTCTTGAGCGAGGGGGTTCCCGTCAGCGTCGAAAGGCAGGGAATCGTCCTGGCCCCAGAGGAGGGATGGGAACGCGGCGCCAACAATGCCGGAGTCGAAGACCCTCGGGTCACCTGGGTGCCAAGCCTGGGTATGCACGTCATGACCTACGTGGCGTTCGGCCCATTGGGTCCGCGGCTGGCCCTTGCGGTCTCTGCTGACCTGGAGAAGTGGCGAAGGCTCGGCCCGGTGCAGTTCACCTACCAGCCTGACCTCGACACCGATCTGTGCATGTTCCCCAACAAGGACGCAGTGTTCTTCCCCGAGCCGGTGCCCGACCCCGATGGCCGCATGTGTTACGCGATGCTGCACCGTCCCATGTGGGATCTGGGTTGGTTGCGCCCGGGTGAGATCGAGCACCTGCCCGCGGGTGTCACCGACCCGCGACCCGGCATCTGGATCTCCTATGTCCCGGTCAAGAGCGCTATCGCGGACATACGCGCCCTGAGCAGACCTGAGAACCACCGGCTGCTCGCTATGCCGGAGTATGCCTTTGAGGACCTCAAGATCGGAGCAGGCCCGCCCCCGCTCCGCGTTGACGAGGGCTGGCTACTCATCCATCACGGCGTGATCGGCCACCTTCCCGAGGGGTTCGACCCGACCACTCAAAAGGTCGAGTACGCCGCAGGCGCGATGCTGCTCGACCCCGACGACCCCTCGCGGGTGATAGCCCGCACGGACAAACCGATCCTTGCCCCCGAGACGGCTGACGAACGCGAGGGCATCGTCTCGAACGTCGTCTTCCCGACGGCAATCGAGTTAGTCGACGGAGTGCACTATGTGTTCTACGGCATGGCCGATGCCAAGATCGGTGTGGCCCGACTGGACCACACCGTGTCAGAGCACACCGCCCCATCCACAAGCCTGTGAGGACGATAGTGAACCAACCATCGCGTGACAGTGCGGTACGCCCGTCAGAGAACGTGGACAAGCCCTGGGGCCATGAGGAGATCTTCGCTCTCGTCGAGGGCTCCTACGTCGGCAAACTCCTGTTCGTGAACGCCGGAGAGTCACTCTCGCTGCAGTACCACCACGCGAAGGACGAGACGATCGCCCTGGTCTCAGGTCAGGTCGAGATAGACTTGGGCGACTCTGAAGCCACTTTGCGCGCCGTGAGTCTGTTCCCCGGAGACTCCGTTCACGTGCTCCCGGGCACGCTGCATCGCCTACGCGCTGTCGAGGACTCGGTTCTGGTGGAAGCCTCAACGGCAGACTCCGGCTGGCGGGAGGACGTCGTCCGGCTCGAAGACCGCTACGGCCGCCTCGGAACCACAGCGCCGTAAGCCACGTGCAGGGCGCAGGCCCAGTACGTGCACGGCTGCGATGCCGGTTTACCCCGGGTCGATGACGACGCTGGTAATCGTGGATACGTCCCAGAACCCCATGAACACGACCGAGATCGACGGTGCTCGCTAGAGCGCTGGCCCGTCGGCAGTCAGCCCGCCCACCAGCGGATCGGCACGCAGTTGCGTTGGCTTCGCAGACCTGCTGTGTGGATCCGCTCCCTCGTGCACGCTCAGACGCAGCAAGAGATCGAGAAACGGCTGCCGGCTGATGCGACTCACCGCTGACCCACGAACTCGCGGGCGCTACACCAAGCGAGACGCCGGTGCGCTGCCCGCCCATGTCAACCCATTGCATGTCATCCCTGAACTCTGGTGAGTTCTCTGACAGCAGTCCCGCCTCGCGGCTGTACAGTCCCGGCGTTACGCGCTTGCGCAGCCCCGGGTTGACGCTTCACAGGCAGGGCCAAGACTCCCTGGCCTCCACGTCCGTTTACGGTCTCCGGGCCACTCCCGGCGACCATGGCCTCACCCAACACGGCGAGATTCCTTGCAGCGTTCAAGTCCCGATCCAGGACCAGCCCACACATCGCGGCGACGTACGTGCGCACGGACGGTCCCGCTTGGTTTTCACCGCACCACACTCAGAGCAGGTCTTACTCGACGGGAACCACCGATCAACGACGACCGTCCGGCCACCACTCCACACCGTCTTGTACTCCAACTGCCTGCGCAGTTCCCCAAACGAAGCGTCGGCGATGTGCCGGGCGAGCCGATGGTTTTGACCATCCCGGCGATCTGCAGGTCCTCAATGAGGACGGTCCCAAACTGACTGGCCAGGTTGGTGGTGACCTTGCGGAGTCCGTGCGCTGGTCGGCGACCCTGCCCTGCGCCAACGATTCGACGGATCCTGGCGCTTCTTAGTCGCGTTGTCGTACGGGCCGAACCTGCGGGTCGCGGTGCGGTTCAGATGCCGGACCTTACGCGCCGCCGCGTTGAAGTGCGGGGGGTTGGGGAACCCCTGACCGCTCGACAGGACCGCAAGGGTCTTGACCCCGAGGTCGACGCCGGCCACGGCATCCGGGCGGGCGGGAGCAGGCGCGGGACGCTGCGCGTCTACGGTGAACGACACGAACCAGCGGCCACGCTCAAACCGCCCGGCAGCAGATATCGCCCTCCTAGTCCCAGCCTCGACCTTGTCAACCAGCCCGCAGGCGTCCTCATGGCCTTGATCCTGCCCAGTCGAGCAGGACAGCATGTTTGGTCTCGCAGCCGGTCGCCCGGTGGTGAACCGGACCGAGACCCTGCTGCGGTGCTTGGACGTGAATCGGGCAAACCCACCGGCGCGTATTACTTATGAAGGAGCAACAGTTGATTAACCCTCGGACGAGAGCAGGCCACCGTGCACAAGGTCGACCCCGCAGCGACAGCGCCCCTGCCCAGCGCAAGCATGTCCACGGTCCGGGACGCACTCCGCCAGCCACCCGCAGGTGTCACCGGCGCCCTGAATGCATCAGCTCAGAACGTGCGCGACCTCATCGGCATCTCGGCCAAGCCCACGCTGGAGATTCGATCGACAGGGCACTGGACGCATGACTAACCTGATATATCGAGTCGATATATCAGGTGTATATTGCTTGAGACGTACTCGCATCGTGTCTTGGCAATCCGCCCGGCGGAACAAGACGCCCGCCCACACCCGGAGCCAGGAGGGAAGCCAAATGAGTCGACGTTCTGCCCTGCTGGAGCTTGCCATTCTGGGCCTGCTGAACGAGTCTCCGCTGCATGGTTACGAGCTGCGCAAACGACTCAACGCAGTCCTGGGCGCGTTTCGGGTGCTGTCCTACGGGACTCTCTACCCCTGCCTGCGCGAGCTAGTCGCCCGCGGCTGGATCGCGGCGGACACCGCCGGCAGTAGCTTGACGGGCTCGCTGAACGGAGCTAGCGGCCAAGGTAGTCGCAGGGCAAGGATCGTCTATGAGCTCACCAGCGACGGCTTGGCGCAGTTCCAGT
>PMJN01000176.1 GCA_003157445.1 Micrococcales bacterium | reverse complement strand
GCTGAGCGAGACCATGCAGGCCCGGCCGTCATGGGGGTCTGTCACTTTCTCCAAGAACCCGTGGGAGAACAACGTCGTCACCTGACGGCTCACCGTCGAGACGTCGGAGTACACGTGCTCGGCCAGCAGGGACACCCGCTGAGGCCCCGAGGTGAGGCTGAAAAGGATCGGGTATGACGCGGGCTCAACCCCTGGGTGCACCTTGGGTGCAAGATGGGCAATGGACCCGAACAGCTTCATGANNCCGGCTTGCGTCTTCCAGGCTGATCGCCATCGTGCCTCCGCTGTCTTCCGATAACTTGCTTGCGTCATACAACTATCATGAATAACTTGCATGGTGCAAACAAGCGTATGGGATCGCGGCGGAAATGCCTGTCAGAAGGTGGCCACCAGGACTTGCAGAACGCGATCTGCAATCGCATCGTCACCGACCACTCTGAAGGCCCGTATCGCCGACCGGGCGCCGGCCGGCGGCCCGACGTGTGAAGGCTTAGGTGGACGGGCTGATGGTCGTGGTCCCCGGGTCCTGCTGCGGCTCG
Organism: Micrococcales bacterium; assembly: GCA_003157445.1. Lineage (GTDB taxonomy): Bacteria > Actinomycetota > Actinomycetes > Actinomycetales > Dermatophilaceae > UBA4719. The sequence goes on along the minus strand of PMJN01000176.1, from coordinate 3,675 downwards.
GATACTGCATGACCACGCAGGCGGCCATCCTGGTCAAGCTCGACGTGGAAGCCCTGACGGACCACAACCGAGCCGGTTACGTCGATGACAAGTCGTTGGCCCGGCTCATGAGCGGCACCCTTGGCGATTCTCTTGGGCAGCTGGGCCAGGATCGAGCTGACGCACACCGCAGCCGCCGGGGAGTCCAGGTTGCCTGGTCTGCCGTAGGGCGCGGCCGTTGTCCTGCTCCTGGGTCCAGACGTCGATGCAACAGCATCACGGTCGCTCTGACCCGGACCGAACGGAACGGCGATGATGCTGGTGTCGGTCAGTGTGGGGTTGGCCAACTTCGCGAGCCTTGTGTCAGAACCTCTTGAGCTCGGCGACTAGTTCCGCGCCGGCTGGTCCCGGACGCACTCGCACGCCAGACTCCACCCGCCTGCCGAGGTCCTTCCTGATGTGCTCGAAGTGCGGCATCTCGACCCGCGCGTCCTTGCGTCAAGCGAGCCAGACCTCGACACCCACGACAGGGGATATCTGAACCTGCACGGTCCGTCCCGGACACTGAGTGGGTTCCTTGAGGTCATCATTGCTGCAGGTGCGAGCAAGATCGACAACGGCCTGGGCTGTCTGGGCGAAGGCTTCGAGGAGGTCGTGCGCACGGTGCGGCTCTGCCGTGGCTGGAGACATATGGTGCGCCTACTTAGGGTGTGGACATGACCACGAGGACCGGCCTTGCTCCCCAGGCTGAGAAACTGCCCCTGATCCTGGCAACTGTGGCGGTCGTGGCCGTGGTGATCCCGGCCGGTTTGCTGGGGGGCGCCTTCGCAGGACCCGTGGCCGGGCTGCCCGATGTTGGCGTGTTGGTGCGCTGGGGGCTGCCGATCGTGCGGGCCATCCACGACCTCGCGGCAGCGAGCACAATTGGTTTGCTGGTGGCCGCTGCCACCATCATCCCCGAGGCGCGCCACACCTCCCGGCGGGTCACCGCGGCCCGCTATGCCTGCGTCTGCGGCGTCGTCTGGGTGGTGGCCGGCCTCGTCGGGCTCGTCTTCTCCTTCGCTGACCTCTCTGGCACCCCACTGACCGATCCGATGTTCGGCGCCCAGTTCCAGACCTTCGTCTTCCAGCTCGACTTCCTGCGCGCCGACGCGCTCAGCTTCGCGATGGCGTTGGTCGTGACCATGGGCGCTGCGGTGGTTCGGCGGCGCTCGGGCATGCTCGCACTGGCTGTGCTCAGTATCCTGGCGATACTGCCGCTATCCCTGGCTGGTCACGCCTCGGGCGCGGCCGACCATGACCTGGCCGTCAACTCCCTTGCCGTGCATCTGGTCTCAGCCGTCCTGTGGGTTGGAGGCCTGCTCGCACTGGCGATGCTGCGCCCCGTGCTGGGCAAAGGGCTCGCGGTCAGCGTCCAACGGTACTCAACCCTAGCCGGGTGGTGCTTCGTGGCCGTGGCCGTTTCGGGGGTGGCCAACGCCTGGATCCGGATAGGCTCCATCGGCAACCTGGCGTCCAGCTATGGCGCGCTGGTGATCCTCAAGGTCGTCGCACTGGTGGTGCTCGGCCTCGCCGGCTGGCAGCAGCGGTTACGGGTAGTGGACCGGATCGCCACCGATCCACTTGCCGGGCGGCTCTTCGGGCGACTGGCCCTGTTGGAGCTGGTCGTGATGGGTGCCGCCTTTGGCCTGGGGGCCGCACTCTCACGCAGTGCCCCGCCGGTTGCCGGCGTGCCCATTGTCAGTGCAGACCGCGCGTACGCCCTGACCGGTTATCCCGCCCCCGCTGGGCCACTAACCGCTGTTGGATGGCTCACCGTCTGGCGCATCGACTGGCTGTGGCTGGCGGTGGCCCTGATCGCCGTGACCCTATATCTGCTCGGCGCCGCGCGGATGCGCGCTCGCGGCGACTCATGGCCGATTCTGCGCACCATCGGCTGGGTCATGGGCTGGGCGATCTTCGTGTGGGCCACCTGCGGGGCGCCGGGGGTCTATGGTCGCGTCCTGTTCTCGATGCACATGGTCATGCACATGACCCTGTCCATGGCGGCTCCGATCCTGATGGTGCTTGCCGCTCCGGTCACCCTCGCCCTGCGGACCCTGACGCCACGTCGGGACCATACTCTGGGACCTCGCGAGCTGCTGCTGGCTCTGGTGCATTCCAGATACTTCACGGTGATCGCTAATCCGGTCGTGGCCGCCGTCATCTTCTTCGGCAGCCTGATCGTGTTCTACTACTCGCCGTTGTTCGACTTGGCCCTTCGCACCCACACCGGGCACATCCTGATGACGATCCACTTCCTGTTTGCCGGGTACCTCTTCGCGTGGGTGCTCGTAGGGATCGACCCAGGGCCCAAGCGCTGGCCACACGTGTTCCTGCTGATCATCCTCTTCGGCACGATCTCGTTCCAGGCGTTCTTTGGTGTCGCCCTGACCAGCGGCACGACGTTGCTGGCACCCACCTTCTTCCAAGGCCTGCATCTGACCTGGACGGTGGACCTGCTGGCCGACCAGCGCACCGGTGGCGCTGTGGCCTGGGGGATCGGTGAGCTACCCACGCTGATCCTGGCCCTGCTGGTCGCCTTGGCGTGGGTGCGATCGGATAAGGCCGAGTCCACCCGCCTTGACCGTCAGGCCGATCGTGACGACGACGCCGAGCTGAAGGCCTACAACGACCACCTCAGCGCGCTATCGAAGCAACCCACACCGAGCGAGCCCACCGCGCCTACCCCTTCGAGGTCAGGAGACTGACATGCGTATCGCTGTGATCCAGCTCGGGTATGACGACCAGGAGCCTGTCGCCGACAGGGTCATCCGGGCCGCGACTCTCGTTCGTGCCCAGGCTGGTCATGACCTTGTCGTACTACCGGAGCTCTGGGCCCCTGGCGGTTTCTCCTACCAGAGGTGGGACGAGCGGGCCGAACCCGTTGACGGCCCGGTTGCTTCGGCTATGTCCGCCGCAGCCCGAGACGCCGCTGTGATGCTGCACGCGGGGTCGATCGTCGAGCGCCGGGCCGATGGTGCCCCCGGCCCCGAGGGTAAACACCTATGGAACACCTCGCTGGTCTTCACCGCAGACGGCTCGCTGGCAGCAACCTACCGAAAGATTCACCGCTTCGGCTTCGGCCTGGGTGAGCCCTTGCTGATGGAGGCCGGCCAGTCCCTGTCGCTGGTCGATGTCCCCGACTCCTCACCGTCAGCGGGGGTCGCTCGTGCGGCGCTTTCGACCTGTTACGACCTGCGGTTCCCCGAGCTGTATCGGGCCCAGCTTGACGCCGGAGCAACGCTCTTCGTCATACCTGCTGCCTGGCCTGCGGCTCGGGTGCGTCACTGGACACTGCTCGCCCACGCCCGTGCGGTCGAGAACCAGTGCCTGGTGGTGGCGTGCAACACGGCAGGCACCCACGCGGGCGTGGAGATGGGCGGACACAGCCAGGTCGTGCTGCCGACCGGAGACGTGGTGGCGATGGCCGGCAGCGACGAGCAGGTGCTCAGCGTCGAGGTCGATATGAGAGTGGTCGCCGACTACCGCGCCAGTTTCCCGGTCCTGACAGATCGCCGGCTGCCGATAGCCGGGCTGTCCTAGAACGCGTCCTCGGGAACGTCCATCAGGGAGTTGTCCGTCGCCTCGGCGATCTGGCGCTCAGCGGCGATCTTTGGCAGGACTGTACGAGCAAAGAAGGACGCCGCCGCGATC
>PMJN01000267.1 GCA_003157445.1 Micrococcales bacterium | reverse complement strand
TCGGCGCCGGCCTGATGGCCAGCCAGCTCGCCATGCTGTTCGCCCAGCGACTCGAGGTCCCGATCGTGATGACCGACCTCGATCAGGCACGGGTGGACAAGGGTGTTGGTTACGTCCACGCCGAGGTCGACAAGCTGCTCACCAAGGGGCGGATCAGCCCCGACCGGGCGAATCGGCTCAAGGCCCTGGTCAGCGGGTCGACGAGCAAGGAAGGCTTCGCCGATGCCGACTTCGTCATCGAGGCGGTGTTCGAGGAGATCAAGGTCAAGAAGCAGGTCTTTGCCGAGCTAGAGGCAACGGTCTCGGCCGACTGTGTACTGGCCAGCAACACGTCCTCGCTGTCGATCACCGAGATGGCCGCCGATCTGAAGAACCCCGAGCGGGTCGTGGGCTTCCACTTCTTCAACCCCGTGGCCGTGATGCCGTTGCTCGAGGTCATCCGCGGTGCAGCCACCGATGACGCAACCCTGGCGACCGCTTTCGCTACCGGTAAGAACCTGAAGAAGACGGCGATCCTGGCCAAGGACTCGCCGTCTTTCGTCGCCAACCGTCTGCTCGGACGGTTCATGGGAGAAGTGGGCCGGATCGTGGACGAGGGGACCCCGGTTGAGGTCGCCGACGGCGCCTTCGCCGGAGTGGCCCCCATGCCGCCCTTCGTCCTTGTGGGCATGGTCGGTCCGGCGGTCGCACTGCACAACAGCGAGACGCTGCACAGCGCGTTCCCGCAACGTTTCCCGGTCTCTGAGGGCCTGCGCCGGCTGGTGGCCGCCGGTAAACCCGGGTTCTACGTCTACCCCGAAGGAAAGCCGGTCCTTGACCCCGAAGTCGTCGCTCTCATCCCGACACCGACCAACCCCGTCGTCCTGGACTCCGGCCAGGTTCGCGAGCAGGTGCTGTCGGCCCTGGCCCAGGAAGCTCGCCTGATGCTTGACGAGGGAGTTGTCGCGGCTCCGATGGACATCGACCTCGCGATGATCACCGGAGCAGGATTCGCGTTCTGGAACGGCGGGCTGACCCCGCTGCTAGATCGCAGCGGTATCGCCGAGAAGGTCAACGGGAAGCGGTTCCTGCCGCTTGGGGTGGCAAGCGTTCCTGCCTGACCAGAGCCTCGTGGGCCAAGCACGGACACGCCGGCCCGAGCGCGAGACTCGACGCGCCGGAGCCGGCGTTTCTGGGCGGATCTGCCGGCTTTGATCTATGGTTGCAGGCATGCGTGACGACTATCCAGCCCGAATCGGCTCTCTGATTCGGGACGCCCGACGTCACCAGGGTCTGTCCCAAAGTGACCTTGCAGAGCTGCTCGGCACAAGTCAGAGCGCCATAGCGCGCATTGAACAGGGCAAACAGAATCTGAGCCTGGAGATGCTCGCTCGCATCGGCACCAGTCTGGATTCCGAGTTTGTCTCCTTGGGTCACTCGGGCGCCCAGCACCTGCGCATCGTCGGCGGGACGAAGTTGCACGGGGCGATCGACGTCAAGACCAGCAAGAACGCCGCGGTGGCACTGTTGTGCGCTTCGCTGCTCAACCACGGGCGCACCACGTTCCGTAGCCTCGCCCGCATCGAAGAGGTCAACCGGATCGTCGAGGTGCTGACCAGCATCGGGGTCAAGGTCCGTTGGCTGCCTGGCAGCAATGACCTGGAGATCACCCCGCCGGCTCGCCTCAACCTCGCGGGAATGGACCTTGAGGCGGCGCGGCGCACCCGCACAGTCATCATGTTCCTGGGGCCCCTGCTGCATGAGTTCGACGAATTCCGCCTGCCCTATGTGGGCGGGTGTGATCTCGGGACCCGCACAGTGCTCCCGCACCTGAATGCCCTGCGAGCGTTTGGCCTCAACGTCAACGCCAAGACTGGCTTCTACGACGCCGAGGTCGAATCGGTCAGTCCCGCCTCGGCGATAGTCCTGACCGAACGCGGCGACACGGTCACCCAGAACGTCATCATGGCCGCGGCCCGCCACGACGGAGTCACCGTTATCCGCAATGCCAGCCCAAACTACATGGTCCAGGATGTCTGCTTCTTCCTCGAAAAGCTCGGAGTAGTCATCGAGGGGATTGGCACCACAACGCTGACCATTCACGGCCGGCCCACGATCAACGTCGACGTCGAGTTCTACCCGTCAGAGGACCCGATCGAGGCCATGAGCCTGCTTGCTGCCGCGGTGGTCACCGAGTCCGCCATCACCATCCGCCGGGTGCCGATCGAGTTCATGGAGATCGAGCTGACGCTCCTGGAGGCCATGGGCATGAAGTACCTGTCGACCCCGGAGTACCGCTCCGCCAACGGGCTGACCCGCCTGGTCGACCTGACCACCATCGCTGGCCCACTGACCGCCCCCGTCGACAAGATCCACCCGATGCCCTTCCCAGGCCTGAACATCGACAACCTGCCCTTCTTCGCGATCATCGCGGCTAGCGCGACCGGCACGACGATGATTCACGACTGGGTTTATGACAACCGTGCGATCTATCTCACCGAGCTCACCAAGGTGGGCGTGAAGGTTCAACTGCTCGACCCACATCGGGTGCTTATTACCGGACCGACCCGCTGGCGGGCCGCCGAGGTCATCTGCCCGCCCGCACTGCGCCCGGCGGTGGTCATCCTGGTGGCGATGCTCGCGGCGCCGGGCACCTCGGTCCTGCGCAACGTCTACGTCATCAACCGCGGCTACGAGGACCTGGCCACGCGCCTGAACGCGCTCGGTGCGACCATCGAGACCTTCCGCGACATCTGATCCGATGCTGGTCTAGAGACTCGCAAGCTCCGCGTGAGTCAGTCTCAGTCCAGGTGCGGGCGCTCAGCTGTGGTGAGACGGCTGAGCTCGGCACCCAGCGCGGTCGCAATAGCATCCGGGGTGAGCCCGATCTCGTCCAGCACCTGGCTGCGCGAAGCATGGTGCAGGAACTGCTTGGGTATCCCATAACAGTGGACTGCGGCTGCGCTGCCAGCCTGGCTCATTGCCAAAGTCACCGCCGATCCGATGCCTCCCGAGACCAGGTTGTCCTCGATGACCGCAACGGTCCTGGCATCGACAGCTGCCTTGATCAACTCGGGGCTGACCGGAAGCACCCAGCGGGGATCAACCACGCGCACCGAATATCCTTGTGCCTCAAGCTTGTCGGCCACGCTCACAGAGGTGGATGCCATGGCGCCGACGGCCACGATCAGCAGATCTACGGCGCCACAGTGAGGTTCGCGCAAGACGTCGAGGCTACCCAGACTGCGCACCCGGGAAACGGGGTCGGCGACATTCCCCTTCGGAAAACGCAACACCGTGGGACCGTCGGAGACGTCCACGGCCTCGCGCAGCTGCTGACGCAGCTGCGCGCCATCGCGGGGTGCAGCCAGCCGAAGCCCAGGTACCACCGAACAGATCGTCATGTCCCACATGCCGTTGTGCGACGCGCCATCGTTGCCGGTCACCCCTGCCCGGTCTAGCACCACGGTGATGGCTGCCTTGTGCAGCCCGGCGTCCATCAACAGCTGATCGAAAGCCCTGTTCAGAAACGTGGCATAGACAGCGACCACCGGATGCAGACCAGCAAAGGCGAGCCCGGACGCCATCGTAATAGCGTGCTGTTCGGCGATTCCCACGTCGAAGACCCGGTCCGGGAAGCGTTCGGCGAACTTGTCCAGACCGACCGGGATCATCATCGCCGCGGTCAGGCCCACCACGTCAGGGCGCTTGGCGCCAATCTCGCACATCTCGTCACTGAACTCATCCGTCCAGATACGGCCACCCTCGGCAAATGAAAGGCCGGTCTCGGGATTGATCACGCCCACGGCATGGAACCGGTCGGCCTCGTTCTGGCGGGCAGGTGCGTAGCCACGGCCCTTCTGGGTGAGCACATGAACCAGAACCGGACCACCGAAGGCGCGAGCCTTGCGCAGCGCCGACTCGAGCGCCTGCTCATCATGGCCGTCGACGGGGCCTAGGTACTTCAGCCCGAGATCCTCGAACATGCCCTGTGGGGCGACGATGTCCTTTAGACCCTTCTTCACCCCATGCAAGGTCTCAAACATCGCCGAGCCTACGACCGGCGTGCGTGTCAGCGTGTTCTTTCCCCAGTCCAAAAAGCGTTCGTAGCCACGGGTCACCCGCAAGGTCGTGAGGTAGTCGGCGAGGCCGCCGGTCGTCACCGCGTAGGAGCGCTTGTTGTCGTTGACCACGATGACCAGCGGGAGGTCCTTGTCTGCCGAGATGTTGTTGATCGCCTCCCAGGCCATCCCGCCGGTGAGCGCCCCATCCCCGATGACGGCAACGGTATGGCGGTGGCGCTGACCTTGCAGACGGCGCGCCTTGGCAATCCCGTCCGCCCAGGACAACGCCGTGGACGCATGGGAGTTCTCCACGATGTCATGCTCGGACTCGGTCCGGCTGGCGTAGCCAGAGAGCCCGCCCTTCTTACGCAGCTGTGCGAAACCGTCGCGGCGGCCAGTGAGCATCTTGTGGACGTAGGACTGGTGGCCGGTGTCGAACACGATCGAGTCCTGCGGCGAGTCAAAGACCCGATGCAGGGCGATGGTCAGCTCGACCACTCCTAGGTTGGGACCCAGGTGTCCGCCGGTCTTGGAGACCGAGTCAACCAAGAACGCACGGATCTCCTCGGCCAGCAACGGCATCTGGTCTGCCGGTAGCGCCTTGAGATCTTCGGGACCATTGATCGATTCCAGCAGCTTCACGCGCGTGGTTTTCCTTCCTACTGACTCGGACCCTCGATTCTATGACCTGCTTCCATCACAGGATCACGATCTCGACATCGTCCGGCGCGTTCAACAGCTCGGTGCTGCCATCGGGTGCACACCGCACCCCCAAGGACCGGCCCGTAAAACGCAGTCCACGAACCGTCATCTGCCCGTATGCCGCCGGTCGCGCCGGCCGCAGAGTGAGCCTGCCTGCCGGGGCGTCGGGCTCAAACCCGAGCGCCACCGAGACAAGGACCGCGGCAGAGGCGGTGGACCAGGCCTGCGGGCGGCACGATGCGGGACAGGGGACCGGACGATCCAGGACGGTGGCACTGGCATACAGCTCCGGCCACCGGTAGTCGAACGCCTCCGCAGAGGCCAGCAGGCTCTGGGCAACACGGGTGGCCTGGTCTCGCTTGCCCTCACGGGCCAGGCCCCAGGCACAGATTGCCGTGTCGTGGGTCCAGATCGACCCGGTGTGATAGCCCATGGGGTTGAAGCCGGCGTTGTCACGGGCCAACGTCAAGATGCCATACCGGCTCAACAGCACCGGCGATGTTAGGGTGCGGGCGACCCGGTCGACCTCTTCGGCGTTCAGGGTGCCGGTCCCCAGGACATGGCCCATGTTGGAGCCCAGGCCATCGACGGTTCGGCCCTGTCCGTCCACCGCGAGCCCGATGTACTGCCCATCGGGCGGGCCTACCCAGAAGTTATCGCGGAACCTTGCACGCATCTGCTCTGCGTAGTCCAACAAGTCGCCGGACCCCTCGATGTTGAAGTGGGAGTACAGCTCGGCGGCCGCAGATGCCGCCTCGACCGCATACACCTGAGCCTCACACAACGCGATCGGCGCATCGGCGACGTGACCATCACGCCAGCGGATCGCGTCTGCGGAGTCCTTCCACCCCTGGTTGGCCAGTCCCTTGCCCGAGGTGTCGATGTACTTCAGCAGGCCGTCAGCATCCGGGGCTGCATCCTGGGTCAGCCATCGGGTCGCAGCCTGCAGATTGGGCAGCAGCGCCTCGACCTGGCGATCAGCCAGACCCCACTTCCAGGCGTCGCGCAGCACAGTGATCCACAGCGGCGTCGCATCGATAGTGCCGTAGTAGACCGGTGGCAGGCTCAGGCCAGCCGAAGGGTCGACGAACTGGGACCTGCGCAACTCGTGCGGGATCTTGCCCGGCGCCTCGGCCCGGTCGCTGTCCAGCACTGACCCCTGACGTCTGGCCAGTGCTCTAAGCGTTCCGGCGGCCAGGTCGGTGCCGAAGGGCAACACCATCCGCGCCGCCCAGAGCGAGTCGCGGCCGAAAAGCGTCAGGTACCAGGGGGTTCCGGCTGCGGCGTAGACCGAGGAGGGTTCTTGCGGATCGGTAAGCAGCAGGTGCTGCAGGTCGTTCAGCCCCGCGATCAGGATCGGCTCCATCCGGCGATCCACCGACTGGACGAAAACCTCGCTCCAGTCGACGCCGGCTGCACCGGAGTCGGCATCGAAGTTGGACTTCTTAAAGCGGCTCGCAAAGACCGTAACAACCACCGAACACGTCTGCCCGGGGGCAACCACCAGACGGAAGCTCGCCACCGAGGCCTCACCTGGAGCGCCAGCGATCAGCGAGGTCGGTGCTGGATCGAAGGTCACGTGCGTGCGATGCCACGCATCTCGCCAGAACAGCCCGCTCTCCGGTGGCCCCAGCCTGCCGGCGGTCAAGAGGGCCTCGGTGACGATGCCGGACTTCACCGTAGAGATGGGCGCTGCGTCACCGCCAAAGTGGATCACCACGTCGGTCTGCACGCACTGGTCGGCACGCGAGATGACGTCGATGACCTCGGTGATCCCCTGGACGATCACCATCCTGCGGCGGTGAACCTCCACGGTCGGATCGGCCCCAGGGTTGCCCAGTTGGCGGGCCGAGCAGACAAAGTCAGAGCGAGCCCCCGAGCTGGCGTCAGCGACCGGAACGGGCGCCTCCTGCCCCAGGTGCACCGTAAGCACACTGAGCGCCCGCCTGTCGTCGACATAGACTCCTTGTGCGCCGCAAGCACACCAGTGCTCACCCACCTGGCAGCCCATGTCACCGCTGGACGCGCTCAGCGCCGTGACGTTGCCGTTCACCGCGACCCGCAGGTCATGAAGCCAAGGCTGACGTGGGACCTGCTGGTGGGTTTGGGTAGACATGTCCATCACTGGTTGTTCTCGCCTTCCTGGTAGCGATGCGCATCGGACTTGACACCACTGTCACTGGTGAGGCGTCCATCCAGATGGGTCGAACTTCATGGAGCGAGTTCCTCAACTTACTGTTGCTGCGAACGGCCCTGGGCTCAAGACTATGGCCACTGCTTCGGCCGGTCTTGCTAGTTGTTGACTCTGGGCCGGCAGGCAGTTCCCGCTCAACGGGCGTGCCCGCCGAGCAGCATCCCGACCGCCCCGCTCTTCCTCGCCTTCTAGGGTTACTTCGCCCCCGGTGTGAGCCAGAGCGCACAGAAGGGGCTGAGTGACCCCCCTGACAGGCCGGCCTACGGCGGCGCTCAACCGGAGGCGCGGGCTGCCCTGGCCACCAACCAGAGACCGAGGATCGCCACGATAGGACCGATGATGGCCCACAACGTCACTCCGGTCATCACGCTGCCTGAGATGACGCCCAGGCCCTGAAGGGTCCAGATCAGTCCTACTACGACCAGCAGGAGACCCAGGCCAACTCGCAGGCTCTTGTTCATGGTCCCGACGCTACCTTCCAGAGGTCGCTCACAGTCTTGGGATGTATCGCTTTCCCCGTAGTGCGTCATATACCAGCCGAGCACCGCGGGCCGAAGCCCGCAGCCGCAGGCCCTCAGCCTCCAGATCGGACTGAATCTGGGTGAGTGCTTCGGTGCTGACCAGATCGCCCAGGTCAACCCTGACCTCACGATAGGCCGCCCTCATCGCCTCGAGCTGAGCGTCTATGTGCCGTACCGCGACCCAGGCCAGTGCGACAGGGTTCTTACGCCATCCGGGGTACCCTCGGTAGTCGGAGGGACAATGGTCGAGCAGCCAGGACACAGCCGGCACCTGCCAGCCAGGTGACTCCGGAGGTGGCACGGACTGCGGCCACCCCGGAGGGGTACGCGGTGGGCTCACGGTCCTAGTCTGCCAACTTGCGACGCCATATGCCTCGTTGGCAATGCCTTCTCAGATATGGCTCTTCTTCCTCGTGGGCGGCGCCCTGATCCAGTACGCACCCTTCCCGATGTACCTGAGCTTCTGGGTACTCGCTGCGGTGATCGCGTCGTCCCTTGTGCCAGCCTGGTTCCTGGCGCGGCACACGCCGGACGAGGCCTGCACTTTCGACCTGGAGCCTAAAGCGGCCCGCGTCTCACGCCGAACCGTGCTCAGCGCCGCAGCCCAGGCAGGTGACACGCTGCTTCCCGCGCACTTCGCAGGCCACGGTGGCGCCTCGATCGCCACCCAAGAGGCAACCGACTTCGAAGTGAACCAGTGAGCGAGCTTCACGGCGATGTAGCGGCTAAGCCTTCAGGCCCCTTCTGTTCAGCTGGGGGCACCAAAGATCAAGGCTCAGCGGGCTCTTGAGGCGAAGTTGCGTCTAGATCGGGCGGGGTCCTCCCACCGGTTGATGGCGAGATGAGCTGCGTCTCGTTCAGCTATCGAGCTCGCCCCGTGGCTTGCCAAGTATGCGTGCAGAACGAGGGCACGGCTCATGCCGCGTCCAGATGCGACTGTGCGGTTCCGGTCGCTCAACCGAAACCGCACAGTCGTCTCAAACAAGTACCTGTCAGCTGCGCACAAGCGAGCGCAGAACGTACTGCAGGATGCCGTCGTTGCGGTAGTAGTCCGCCTCGCCGGGGGTGTCGATCCGCAGGATGGCGTCGAACTCGACGGTGGATCCGTCGGCCTTGGCCGCGGTGACGTGCAGCATCTTCGGCGTCATCCCGTCGTTGAGCGCAGTTACGCCCACGATGTTGAACGTCTCGGTGCCGTCCAGTCCGAGTGAGTCGCTGCTCTGACCCGCTGGGTACTGCAGCGGCAGCACGCCCATGCC
>PMJN01000325.1:3375-3521 GCA_003157445.1 Micrococcales bacterium | reverse complement strand
TACCGGGTGTCGCCCTCGGCCTTGCTCTCGTGAACCCAGGGGATGGCCATCAGTACCGCGGCGATGGCAATCGGCGCGTTGACCAGCAGGCACCAGCGCCAGGAGAGGTACTCGGTCAGGACGCCACCGAGCAGCAGGCCGATCGC
>PMJN01000325.1:1010-3316 GCA_003157445.1 Micrococcales bacterium | reverse complement strand
GCGGAGGCTGCCGCGAAGCCGATGAGGCCGATCATGAACGCCCGCTTGCGGCCGACGTAGTCGGCGATCCGTCCGCCCAGCAGCAGCAGCCCGCCGAAGGTGAGCGTGTAGGCCGTGATGACCCACTGCTGGTTGGCGTCAGTGATCCCGAGGGAGGCTTTCGCGCTCGGCAGCGCCAGGTTCACAATCGAGGAGTCGAGCACAACCATGAGCTGGGCGATCGCGACGACCATCAGAGCTCGCCAGCGGGTGGGGTCGGGCACGACGNNCCATGAGAGTCCTTCGGGCAGGGCGGAGATTCGGCGTGACGGCGGAAGCGCCAGATCGCATCTTCCGGGCCTGACTGTAAGCGCATTCGGGGTGGATGGCAACCAACTAGTTGGTTGCCGGTCGACCGGAGCCTGCTTCTACGGGTACCGTGACCGATCGTGACCACTTCTGGCGCCCGCACCAAGGCCCGCATTCTGAGAGCCGCGACCGCTGAGTTCGCTGCGTGCGGACTTGGCGGCGCGCGAGTCGACCGGATAGCGAGCGCCGCCGGGGTCAACAAGGAGCGGATCTACGCGCACGTCGGCGACAAGGTCGCGCTCTTCAGCGCGGTCGTCGAGGCGAACATGGCGGATCTGGCCAAGCACGTACAACTCGACCCGTTGGATCTGCCCGAGTCCGCCGGCCGGATCTTTGACCACGTCACCGCCGTCCCGACGCACGTGCGGATGATGGACTGGGCGCGCCTCGAGGGTGCCGACGAACTGGTTTCGTTCGTGGAGCGCAGCGACCCGAATCGGCTGGTCCGGATCGAAGCGGTCGCCCAGGCCCAGCGGGCAGGCGTCATTCGCACAGATGTGCCCGCGATCGACATCGTCGTCTCGATCTTCGCGCTCGCCACCGGCTGGCTGCATGCACCGGCCCACATGCTCGCCAAGAGCACGCCGGACGACGGCGCGCGCCGCGCTTTCGTGGTCGACGCCGTCCGCTGCTTCCTCGCCCCGGACGGACAGTAAAGGCCGAGACCCATTGGCGCGATGGGGGAATGGGGCAGCGAAGCGAGGTGGATGTCATGGCATCCACCCCGCTGGACCGCAGCGCTGCAGTAAGGTCTGCAATCGAGTCAGACCTTCGCCGCCGCGCTCGATGGTCCCTGTCATCTTCAGCGTGGAGTTGTTGTTGCCGTCTTGGTCGAACTGGGTGCCGTTCTTGCGGACCTGGAGGAGCTTGCCCTGGTCGAGACAGCCAACGACCTGGGTAGGGCCACCGTTTGGCACTGTGTGGATCACCCTGATCGTGTACGTCACAGTGCCGATCCCCTGAACCGACTCCCCGCCGGTCACGGTCCGGCGCTTCTTTACGACTTCCGCGGAAGCTAGGCCTGCTATTGCCGGGTCGAGCCTGTTCGCCGCCGCCGTCCGATCGACCGCCTGGAGGAACTCCGAGAACAGCCGCATGCGGGGCTTGGACGCAGCCGGTATGTCGGCCGGTAGGTTCACCACGAAAGTCAGGCCGTTGAAGTCGTGGGTCGAGTGCGCGGTCAGGGCGACCGGGCCGGTCGCGGTGGCGGTGGGTGGGGTCGTGGTCGGTCGAATCGTGGTGGTCGTGGAGGGGCTCGAGCCGCAGGTGTATGCCGGCAGCGTGGCCTTGTCGCCTGACCCGCCGCAGGCTGTCAGGCTGCCCGCCAACATGGCGGCGCAGAAAAGGACGGCAATGGGTGCTTCAACCTCGGTTTCCTACCTATGGATTCGTATCGCTGCGGGGGGGTCATGGGGCGGTGCAGGCGGAGTAGTAGTTCTTGGTGTCGTGGGTGAACGCCTTCAGGTCGGTCCCGGCCGCCAGGGGCACGGTCTTGGCTACTTTCATCGATGAGGTGAGCGCGGCCCAGGTCTTGTCGAACTGTGCCGTGTCGGCCCTCAGGTTGAACCAGACGGTGCCGGTGGCGGTGTGGAAAATCACCACGGCGTAGGTCGTACGTGCCGAGCCGGTGTTCGCGCACTTCAGCCCCACCGCCGGCTGGCCGCCCACGATGATCGGCTGCAGATCAGTGGCTACTTCTTCCATTGAGATTTCGATCCCGGCCGCGGCGCCGAACAGGTTGCGTTCCTGGGAAAGTCGGCCCGCGTACAACGTGATGATGCCGGTGTCGGCGTGGTAGTTCTTCTGGCCGGTGCCGGACATGACGTCGTCGCCCGGGCTGAGGAATAACGGTTCTGCGGGTTTGCTGTCCTTCAACGGGCCTACGCTCAGCAGGGTTGCCCCGTGGTCGTCCTTGACGGTCAGTGGTCCAGGCGGTGGCGGCGTGGTGTCGTGGGCGC
>PMJN01000325.1:0-999 GCA_003157445.1 Micrococcales bacterium | reverse complement strand
CTCAGCGCAGCAGCACCGTTCTCCTGGACGAACTCCCGGAACGCTTCGCCGGCGGCCTTGGGGTCAACGGTGTACCCGTACGGGTGTTTGGATGTGATGCCGGCCGGGAGGTGACCGCCCCACTGCTGGTCGATGAGCCGCTGGTCGATCATGCCGCTCTCCATCGCCCACTGGACCGGCAGGGCCTTGCCGTCGGCGTACCCGGCATCCGCGGCAACCCCGGCCTTGCCCAGTGCGGCCTTGACGTTCGCGTCCTGGGGGAAGGCGGTGTCCAGCATCGAGCCTGCCGTGGCGTCCTGGCCCGCGCCGACTCCGGTGGTGGCCATCTTCGCCAACGTCGAGTTGAGCCCTTCGAATGCCTTGTCCCCGGGGATCGGCGCGGTCAGGACGTCAACGACGAAGGAAGCCCATATCTTCTGCGCCCGGACCCTCTCATCCTGCTCCAGTGCGTGGGTCAGCAAGATGTCGTTGTACTGGCTGGTCAGGACCCCCTGCCACAGACCAAGCTTGGCGCCGGCCTGCCCGAACTGCGAGGTCGAGATGGTTCCGGCGTGCACGCCCTGAGCCAGGGAGTTGAAGTCCTGGCGCAGGTGCCCCAGCGACAGCCCGGAATACCCGGTGACCTGCTCATTGGTGCTGAACGACCCCTTCAGCAGCCACTGCACGTCGCGCCCGTTGAAATTGGGCTGTCCGGTGTCGTCCCGGCCCGGGGTCAGCGGGTTGTCGCCGACCCTGAGCATCGCACCGTTCGGTATCTTCTTGGTGGTGTTCCAGTTGAGGGCGTCGACCCAGTGCACGAAGACGGCCCGCACACCGGCCCGCGCCCCGTCGGGCACGGCGAGGTGGCTGGCGCCCATCTGATGGAAGAAGAACGCAGTGTTCTGCGCGCCGTCCCGGGCCAGCGCGCCCCCTGAGGTCATCCCCGCCTCCAGGACCGTGCCCAGCGCGGCGCCGTTGTCGGCGCCCCACAGGAAGTGGTCGGGGCCCTGGAACACGGGG
>PMJN01000188.1 GCA_003157445.1 Micrococcales bacterium | reverse complement strand
CGTCTTCGCCGGGGAACATTACCGGAGTGATCGGGTGTGTGCCCGGGAGCAGGTCGAAGTCCGCCTCGGTCATCAATGCACGAAACAGCATCGTGTTGCGGGTTAACGCCTCGCGTCCCTGGCTCGACTTCGCAGCAAGGTCGAGTGCCGCCATTGAGCCGGCAACCACGCTCGGAGCCACAGCGTTTGAGAACAGATAGGGACGAGACCGCTGACGCAACAGGTCGACGATCTCCTGGTGTGCGGCAACGTAGCCGCCCGACGCGCCGCCCAGCGCCTTGCCCAACGTGCCGGTGAGGATGTCCACGCGGTCGATGGCATCGTAGAGCTCAGGGGTCCCGCGGCCTCCATTGCCGACCACTCCCACTGCGTGGGAGTCGTCGACCATGACCAGTGCGTCATACTGCTCGGCGAGATCACAGATCTGGTCCAGCGGCGCGAATGACCCGTCCATGGAGAACACTCCGTCCGTGACGATCACCCGCCGTCGGGCACCAGCCGCCAACATCAACTGGGACTTGAGATCGGCCATGTCGGCATTCTTGTAACGCATCCGCTGCGCCTTGCTCAGGCGGATTCCGTCAATGAGCGAGGCATGGTTGAGCTCATCAGAGATGACGGCGTCCTGCTCGTCGAACAGAGTCTCAAAGACGCCACCGTTGGCGTCAAAGCACGAGGAGTACAGGATCGTCGCGTCGGTGCCGAGGAATGCCGAGAGGTTGGCCTCCAACTCGGTGTGCAGGGTCTGCGTGCCACAGATGAAGCGAACGCTGGCCATGCCAAAACCCCACTCCTGCAATGCTTTTGAGGCGGCCGCAATGACAGTTGGGTGGTTGGCCAGGCCTAGATAGTTGTTGGCGCAGAAGTTAACTGCCGAAGCCTTGGCAGTCGTGATGTGCGCGGACTGGGGGGATGTGAGTTCGCGCTCGTTCTTGTATAGGCCCGCCAACCGGATCTCCTGCAGGGTGGCGGCCAGCTGTTCCTTGAACGCTCCGTACATCAGGTGTCTCTCTTCGTGAGTTGTCCATTGCGAGGTCATGCTTGTGGAGGTCGGCCGTGTGATGAGCCTGGACTGAGGCTGGTTCAGCTCCAGTCCAAGACGACCTTGCCGCACTGGCCTGATCGTGCGGCGGCAAAAGCCTCCTGCCACTGCTCGGCAGGGAAGCGATGGGTGATTACCGAGCGCACAGCTTCACGCAGCACCGGCGAACTTGCCAGCATCGCGCTCATGGCATACCAGGTGTCGTACATCTGGCGGCCGTAGATGCCCTTGATGGTAATCATGTGGGTAATCACCTTGCCCCAGTCGATGGAGAAGCGGTCCGTTGGCAGACCGAGCATTGCCACCCTGGCACCGTGGTTGAGGTTGTTGATCATCTCCTCCATCGCCAACGGGCTGCCGGACATCTCCAGCCCGATGTCGAATCCCTCTCGCATGCCGAGCTCGTGCTGAGCCTGGGCCAATGTCGTTTGCGATACGTTGACCGTTAGGTCTGCGCCGGCGTTCTTTGCCAGCTCAAGCCGGTAGTCCGAGATGTCGGTGACCACGACGTAACGTGCTCCCACGTGCCGGGCGATAGCGGCGGACATGATTCCGATGGGGCCGGCCCCGGTGACAACGACGTCCTCACCTGCTAGCGGGAAGGACAACGTCGTGTGGACCGCGTTGCCCATCGGATCGAACACGGCGCCTAGATCCGGGTCCATGTCGTCGGGTTGCACCCACACATTGCTCGCAGGGATGACAACGAAGTCTGCGAAAGCCCCATCGCGGTTGACTCCCACGCTGGACGTTCGGATGCACACGTGACGCCGACCGGCCCGGCAGTTGCGGCAGGTCCCACAAACGACATGCCCCTCGCCCGAGGCCTTCTGGCCGACCTGGACGGAGGTGACCTCCTGACCCACGTCGACGACTTCGCCGAAGAACTCGTGGCCGATTACTAGAGGCGGCTCGACCACGGATGCCGCCCAGTCGTCCCACTGCTCGAGGTGAAGGTCTGTTCCACACAAGCCAGCACGCTGGACGCGGATCTTCACATCGTCGGGGCCCACTGCGGGTTCGGGACGCTCCATCAGTTTGAGTCCGGGACCTGCGGTGGGCTTCACGAGGGCTCTCATGACCCGATCATTCCAGAGGCCTGATACGGGGGGCACTACCGCTCGGGTTCAAGCATTCCCTCTTCGTGCGGGCGACCCAGCATTGCCTGCGGCCCGAAACCGCCCGATGATGTCGGTGAAGGGGTGTCCCGCGACGTTCCCGATCCCACATTCTTGGGGTGAACATGAGGTTGGCTGAGGCGAGAGGACGTCATAGATCTATAGCGGTTTATGGTGCACCCGATCGTGCAAGGCAAGGCCTGCGTCTCTTCGCTGACCGCACAGAAGAGGAACCCTCATACTGACTCACACACAAATGTTCAGCTCGTGTCGCCGTGCTTGAGTACGGGCCGGCAACTCACCCATAGCATCCGGTGGTGGCAGGTCAACTCCAAGCCGGCGATGGTCAGACGTCGCGGGACCTGGCCCGTTTGGAGCAAGCCTGCGATCTTCGTCGC
Source organism: Micrococcales bacterium (assembly GCA_003157445.1). Taxonomy (GTDB): domain Bacteria; phylum Actinomycetota; class Actinomycetes; order Actinomycetales; family Dermatophilaceae; genus UBA4719. The sequence goes on along the minus strand of PMJN01000188.1, from coordinate 12,060 downwards.
TCTGAGCTGAATGTCGCCACGGGGTGCTCCTTCGGGGTTGCCATTCTATTCCTCCGCAGGGTTCGGCCCGTGGGTGCTGAGGCTGACACAGTCAGAAATGACTATTCGGCGGACCTTCTGGAGAGGGACTGCTGTTTATCCATTATTTTGACGTGGCTGGCGTCGTGGTTAATTGTGAGGAAAGCGCTTCCGAGTGAATCAAATGGTGTCTATCGAGGCATTCTAATTGTCCCCGTCTGGAGTAAACAGAGCTGGCGTTCGACGCGGATGCGCCATGATCGGGGCGAGCCCGACCAGTCCATCGGGCCCTCCGTCTGCCAACACTTCACGGAACCTCAAAGGGCACATGCGATCCAGAGGTTGGTCTTCATGGGTGGAGGCTCGGAGGCGCTCGCCGACCCTGCGCCATCCTGACGAGCGTGGGTGGTTCGTCGAAGTTCGCTACAGGGCTTACGGCTACCACCGATTTGACCTGATATGGGCATATACCATCTAGATTTGTGACCATACAAAAGTAAAGAGTTCTCCATCTTCTGGGTAGGTGCTTGCCAAGTTTTGAGTTACTGATAAAGTAATTAGATAATTTGAGGGGGCTGCTCGAAAGGGAAGTTGATGCCTGGGGAGACAGTGGGGTTTGAGACTCTGCTAAAGGCAGTGCCTGCTCACGGCTGGCACACGACGTGATCGGCCACGCGAGGACAGAAGGCAGTCATGCTCGGATGGACGAGCTGGCGGCTATCGTCGAATACTCGGACGACGCCATCATTGGCAAGACCCTTGACGGAGTCATCACCAGCTGGAACCCCGCCGCTGAGAGGATGTACGGCTACTCGAGCGCGGAGATGATCGGCAGGTCCATTGAGCTCCTGAGCCCTGCGGCCAGCGCCGGCGAGATGACGGCGATCTTGGCCAGGATCAGCGAGGGTCAGCATCTCAAACACTTTGAGACCGTCCGCATACGCAATGACGGAACGATGGTCACGGTCTCCCTGAGCGTCTCGCCGATCTGCGACGAGAGTGGGGCGATTGTCGGAGCATCCTCGATTGCCCGCGATGTGAGCAAGCAGAGGCAGGCGTTTGACGCCGCCCGGTCCATGCTCGAGGCGAGCCTTGATGCATTTGTCGCTATCAGCCCCGAAGGCAAGATCACAGACGCAAACCAAGCCACGGTCAAGGCCACGGGTGTCGCCCGGGAGAAGCTCATCGGGACCGCGTTCTCTGACTACTTCACCGAGCCCGGCAAGGCCAACGAGATCTACCAGCAGGTGTTCGCTCAGGGGATGGCCATGGACTACCCGCTGACCTTGCGTCACCACAGTGGGACTTTGACTCCGGTTCTGTACAACGCTTCGGTGTACCGCGCCAGTGACGGCACTGTGCTCGGCGTGTTCGCAGCCGCTCGAGACGTGACCAAGATGGCCCAAGCACAAAAGGAGATAACCGAGCGGCAAGAGAAGGACCTGGAGCGGCTGGCTGAGCTGGAGCGGTTCCAGCGACTGACCGTCGGGCGTGAGCTCAAGATGATCGAGCTGAAGAAGGAGATTGAGGGCCTGAAACGAATCGTCGAGAGGGAGCGCGGCGAGTGACCTCGCCCTCTGCCCTGGCGGTGCAGCCAGACGTTTGCCTGGGCAGATCCCGGTTCCTCGTGGCTGCGTGCCAGCAGGCGTACAACGAATCACTGGTTGCCGGCTCAAGGAGCACGGGAGCCTATCCGAGTCGCTAGTCGCGATGATGTGGCCATGGCTGCCAGCGATACCCACAGGGATTGCGTGGTTGCCTACGATCGCGTACTTCCAACGGTGGGCCAACAAGGCGCCGCGGCGTATGCCAATTCCGATCGCCACTGCAGTAGGGGTGACAATCCCCAGGTGCATGAACTTGACTACCCAGCCACACACAGTGTCGGCGCCGAGGGGCTTGCGGCACAACGCAAGACACCCCCTCCACCAGGGGGAAGAACGGCTCGATATTTCCTGGCACGGTGAGGCACTCGTTGCCCAGAATCTGCTCGCGAAGGTGTATGTCGCAAACACCGCACGTGCCAGAGCAGATAGGGCACTCGGGCGAGCGATGTCACGACGAGTAAACAGCCGGTTGACTTCTTCGACGCACGCGTAGATGAACATCGATCAGTGATCGACCGGCTTCCCTTGCTCCGTGCGAACCAAGGAGCCTTCAACCTGAGCAGCTCGTGGGCTTGCGGTGACCTCGATCGCGTACCAGAAGGTGAACGCATGGGTCGTGTGGGAGGACGGGGTCGATGAGCCTCGGTGCGACCGCGTGGACCAAGGGTGCGTTCGGGTCCGGTTCGGTATCCTCGCGCATCCATGAGGTCTGGGCGTGGGCTAGTGCCCTCGAACGGGGGTGGTCTCCATCCCATGTTCGGATGTCTTTCTCTCCCCTATCCGGGTGGTGTCCACTCAAGTCCAAGTTCTGGGGTCCGTCCGCTCCCTAGCGTGGTCTGTGGGACGTGATACCACCCTGGACGCCCCGTCCACGGACGGAGTCGGGGGTCAACATCGCGGCCTGGCCCGACGAGGGCCAATATCAGTCCCTGCCAGCCCGGCAGGGCGATCCGCGCGGTCGCCGAATTCCGTCACTCGCGCGGATGGCAAGGCACTCGTGCAGACGGTGACGGGAACGGAAGACCCACGAGGAACGGGATGCCGCAGGTGTCTCTAGGGGTGAAGCCGCCAACTACGGCCGGGCATCTTGCCCGAACCCGACAGGTCACCTTTCGCAGGCGGCTCGAAAGATGGGTGCTTACCATGACCAAGACACTGCATGGCGCTGCACTGCCTCGGCGCCTTGTCACGGTGCTGATCGCAGCCCTGTTCAGCCTCACCTTGGCACTTAATCCGATGTCCGCCCCGAATGCCAACGCTGACGTGTCCGCCAGAGTCGGTCTCAATGCCATGTATATCGCCGCTGCACAGCGGGGTGTCCCCTACAGGTACGGGGGAGCAAGCCCTCGGACCGGGTTCGATTGCTCGGGTCTGGCCATGTACGCCTACGCCAGGGTTGGCAGGTCCATCCCTCGCGTCGCCCAACAGCAGTACCTGGCCACAATCCGGATCGGCGCGTCGGCGCGGCGCCAAGGCGACCTCGTCTTCTTCTATACCGGCCGCACCGTCTACCACGTGGGGATCTACGCAGGGGGCGGCTACATGATTGACGCACCGCATACAGGCACGGTGGTTCGGCTGGAACGGATCTGGACCTCCCAGGTCCTCTACGGCCGGGTCCGGTGACCAGGCCCACCCCAGAGTGGGAGTAGTCATGGTGGCAGTCCTCCTAGAGCAGGACTGCCACCATGCTGTCAACCTGCACTCCTAGAGTGCCGTGAGCGACTGGAACCCTGACCCGCGGTTGGCTGATCCTTGAGTGTCCGCCCGCCCGCATCGAGGATCGCTTCACTTGGCTTGACCGAGCTTCTTCAGATTCTCGATCTCCCTCTTCAGGTCGATCATCTTGAGCTTCCGTCCGACGGACAGTATTGGACTGTTCAAGCTCCTTCAGCCGTTCCTGCTCCCGGGCTTGCTGCTCCCGGGCTTGCTGCTCGGCGATCTCCTGGTGTGCTTGAGGCCAACCCGCAGATTCACCGCGAGACCACCGCGGAGGAGATCTGGAAGGACACCGACGGCCAGGTCGATATCTTCATCGCCGGTGTCGGCACCGGTGGCACGATCACCGGGGTCGGCCAGGTTCTCAAGGCTCGCAACCCCCAGATCCAGGTCATCGCGGTCGAGCCCGAGGAGTCCGCGATCCTGAACGGTGGCGCTCCCGGCCCGCATAAGATCCAGGGCCTAGGTGCGAACTTCGTCCCGGAGATCCTCGACCGCGAAGTCTATGACGAGGTCATCGACGTCAACGCCGAGACCGCTGTGCAGTGGGCGCGTCGGGCTGCCAAGGAAGAGGGGCTGCTGGTTGGTATCTCCTCCGGCGCCGCGCTTGCTGCCGCTGACGCAGTCGCTCGCCGGCCTGAGAACGCCGGCAAGCTCATCGTCGTGATCATTCCGTCCTTCGGTGAGCGCTACCTGTCCACCATCCTCTTCGCCGACCTGCTCGTCTGAACGGGCGACCGCATTCCGAATCGGCGACGTGATGGCTCTGGTGTATCTGACCAGGTTCCTGCCGATCGACCGTGCCCGCAAGCTCCCTGGTGTGCCCGGTCGATCGACCTTCTTGGGGTCTGCGCGCGGTCGCATCCGTGAGGATCTGGACGCTGCGATCGAGCGGAACCCCTCAGCGGAGTCCCGGCTCGAGATGGCTCTCGCCTCACCGGGGTTGCACGCCATCTGGGCGCACCGGCTCACCCATCGGATGTGGACCAAACCTGGTGGCCGCCTGGCTGCGCGACTCCTGTCGCAGCTCGCCCGGGCGGTCACCGGCGTCGAGATCCACCCCGGCGCGCAGATCGGCCGGCGCTTCTTCATTGACCACGGCATGGGCGTGGTCATCGGTGAGACCGGCGAGGTTGGCGACGACGTGCTGATGTACCACGGGGTGACCCTCGGTGGTCGTTCGATGGAGCGTGTCAAGGGTCATCCGACGATCGGCAACAGCATCACGCATTCTCGGCCCAGTATCCATCGCTGACCGGGTGCAGATCGACGCCAACACCGTGGTCGTCAGAGACATCCCGGCCGGGGCGGTGGCCACGGGCGTTCCCGCCAAAGTCCGCTTCCCGCACAAGGGTGAGGAACCCTACGAGCTGATGTTCAAGGACCCTGCCCTCTGGATCTGAGCTTGGCGGAATCTTCAGCCCTGCCAAATCCCCCCTCATTCAGAGGCGCAGGGCAAGGCGCGGGCGCTCTCCAACTGCCACGTAACAGGGTCGAATCTTGATAATCTGACGTTATTGGGCCAATAACTCACGTCCGGCCACAAGGTCTTCGGGCCGACAGGGATCGGCGTGCTCTATGGCACCTTGGATGTCCTGCAGGAGATGCCACCGTGGCAGGGCGGTGGCAACATGATCGCCGATGTCACCCTCGAGCGGTCCATCTACCAGGGGCCGCCGAACAAGTTCGAGGCAGGCACGGGCAACATCGCTGATGCGGTCGGCCTCGGGGAGGCGCTTCGCTACGTTCAGCGCGTGGGGATCGAGCGGATCTCTGCCTACGAACACACGCTCCTGGAGTACGCCACGCCGCGGCTGGCGGACATCCCCGGGCTGCGGCTGGTGGGAACCGCTGACCACAAGGCGAGTGTCCTGTCGTTCGTCCTGGCCGGGCACGACGAGATCGCAGTTGGTAAGGCCCTGGACCAAGAGGGCATCGCGGTACGCGCCGGTCACCACTGCGTGCAGCCCATCCTGCGGCGGCTGGGACTGGAGCAGACCGTGCGTCCCTCGCTCGCCTTCTACAACACCACCCAGGAAGTCGATGTCCTGGTCGATGCGGTACGTCGCATCGCAGCTTCTCCCGGAGCCTGACCGAGCCGAGGGCCGCCAGCTCAGCGCTGGCGGGCCCTCGGCTCAGTTGTGGGGGGCCAAGCGGCGCCCGAGCAGGTACAGCTCGCAGCCCAGGCAGAGGCCGAACGCCGAGTTGAGGAAGGCGGCGACAAGCGCGACCGCGGCGGCGATAGGCACCCCGGCGGGGAAGCCGAGCGCTGCGAAGAGCAGCCCGGCCCCGACCACCAGCAGTCCGACCAGCTGGGCGAATCGTGGTGGGCGGGGGTCCTCCAACTCGGTTGGCGGGGCCAGCCGGGGACGGATCCAGGCTTTGAAGGCGAGGCCCTGCAGAGTGCCCTGGACTCCGCGGGTCACGCCCAGCACGAAGAGCAGCCCGACAACGATGAGCAGCGCGGTGGCTGCCGGTCCCGTGCCGAGCAGCAGCGTGATGACAAGCAAGGCCGCTGTGACCCCAGCCCCGAACCGGGGCCCGCGAGGGTCAATCCCGGGCGGGGCTGGCTTCGGCGTGCCCCCAGGCCGGGTGTGGGGGGTGGTGGTCGGCTCAGACATTGATGCTCCTGGGTGTGGCGAGGGACAGCTGGGCCAGGGCGGCCAGCGCCCGGGGCGGGGTGAGTGGACCGGAAGTGCGTGAGTGGATCGCACCGTCGGGGTGCAGCAGCAGCACGGTGGGCGTGCGGAAGACGGAGAAGCGGCGCACAAGGTCCATGTGGTCCTCGGACTGGAGCTCGACGTGGACCACTCCGGGCTGGGCGGCTGTGAGCTCCGTGAGGACACGGCGGACCTGGGGACAGGTGGCACAGGTGGCTGAGGAGAACTGGACGAAGGTCCCACGGGCGCCGAGCTCGCGGGACAGGTCCGAGCTCGTCATTGTGTCGGCCTGAGCCGGCGCGCGGCCAGGCAGTACGTGATCGTTGTGGGGCCGAAAGCGAGCGGCGCGACGGCTGGCGACCCACCAGGCCCCGCTCGCGGCCGCGAGCAGGACCACGATGAGGGCGGCCCGCACGGCGAGCCCGGAGCCGGCGTCGGGGGCCAGGGAGATGAACCCACTGGACAGGACGCCTGTATGTACTGCCACGTTGGGCCTCCGATGATCCATCGGAGCTGAGAGCTCCGCGCTTGCCCGGGCCGGTCGACCCGGGCCGGGTCGTCACCCGGGGCACCCCATCGCGGAAGGAGGGTTGCCGGCCAGCAAGCCGGGGCTACGCACTGACACTCATGACCGAGACACCAGTCTTCAGTAACCGAACGTTACTGGTCAAGTAACGCCTCATTATGTTTCACATGCTGGACTCACCAACGAGAGTTCAACCCGGGGATGAGTAGAGGCATCTGGTGCGGCCTCTGATCGGCGCGGCCCGGCTCATTAGGCGAGTCAAGGCTGAGAACAACGTGTTCGTCGCGAGGCTGCAGGTGATCACGTTGGCTGTCACCCTGGGACATGAGGAGTACTTGATCGTGTCTGTCGGCGGGGATAACGAACGCGGCCACCTGTTTCCGGAGCCGATGCGGCGCTGGGGCCATCTCCGGCTGTCCGTCGGTCTGCAGGATGTAGACGATTTGATTCGGGACCTAACCGAGGCGCTGGCAGATGTGCACCGCGCTGACTGAAGAGTCTGCGGAGGGGAACTTGCCCACCAGGACATCCCTTCGACAGCCGACTCGTTCGCCTATCGGCAGATAGTTAGTGCTGGAGCGCTTTCTCGATGTCCGCGAGGATGGCATCAACCCCGTGGAGCCGCTCGGACAGGACGTGATGGTCGGCCACAAGGGGTGGGGAGATCATGAGCATGGTCGCACCACGATCATCTCCGCGCAGCCGTACGTTGGTGCGGCGGGACGCCTCCGGGAGCACCTCGCGCAACACCTTCAGCGACTCGGTCTCGGTCAGTTCACGGCCGCCACGACCCTCGGCCATGAACTCGCCGGCGTAGAAGAAGCCTGTGCCGCGCACGTCCTTGACGCAGTGATGCGCGTTCTTGACTGAGTTCAGCGCCGCAAAGAGGCGGGGTCCCTCGGCGGGTACATGCTCCAGCACCTTCTCTTCACGCATGGCGTTGATGTTGGCCATGGCAACTGCGGTGCTGACTGGGTGACCGCCCCACGTCGCACCGTGCGTGAAGACGCCGCCCTTGGGGGAGTCGTGCAGGTCGGTGACCAGCTTCTCGCGCACGACCATGCCGGCAAGAGGCGCATAGCCGGAGGTGGATGGTCTCATCACTAGATTGGGGGGAGTTGGGCACGGTGTGCTCGTTGGTAGTGCTGGGTGCAGGGCAGGGCCGGGTCTAAGTAGGCACCGCGACCCGTGCTTGAGATCCTGCACAGCGCATCTGCTTCAGGCCACCGCTCCCGGCGTCGCCTGACCTCCTCGAGGACTGGGCCGATGGCGGCATGTCGGTCCCGTTGGTCAACGACTCACGCGCCCGGTACTGCCCTGTTTGAGGCGCCATTCGTAGAATGTGCAGCGTCAGAAACGTGGACGCGTAGTCGGGTCTTGGTCGTGTTGTGCCGGCGTCGGCGGGCCAGATCAGTTCGTCGTCGAGTTGAGCAGGATCGATGTCGGGGGTGCCCCGGCGTATTCGCCGAACTCAACGATGCAGCGCAGGCCGAAGCCGGCAGACAGTGCTCCTGATGCTTCTCCTACGGGTGGTGGTTGGCCTCGAAACGGTGATGGTCAGGCGAGCCCGCCGTTGGCGAACAAGATCTGGCCGTTGACCCAGCGGGCCGGACCCGCGAGGAACGCGACAGTCTCGGCGATGTCCTCGGGCTGACCGAGACGTTCGAGCGGCGCCGCCTTCGACAGGTTCTCGATGACCTGCTCGCTCTTGCCGTCCAGGAAGAGCGGGGTCGCCGTCGGGCCCGGGGCCACGGCGTTGACCGTGATGTCCCGGCCGCGGAGCTCGCGGGCGAGGACGAGCGTCATGCCCTCCACGGCAGCCTTGCTCGCGACATACGCCCCGTAGGTCGGGAACGACGTGCGCGTTACCGTGGTCGAGAAGTTCACGATCGCCCCGCCGGCTCGGACCCGACGCGCTGCCTGCTGAGAGACGACGAACGTGCCCCGGATGTTGGTGCGGTGCATCCTGTCCAGGTCATCCAGGTCCAGCGTCGCGATCGGCGAGAGCACCATGACGCCTGCGGTGTTCACGACCACGTCGATCCCGCCGAACGCCACCTCCACCGCGCCGAATACGGCGTCCATCGCATCCGCGTCCGCGACATCACCGCCAATGGCAATGGCCCTGCCTCCGTGCGCGGTGATCTCCTCGACCAGGGTGTCCGCCTTCGCCTTGTTGCCCGCATAGTGCACGCCCACTGCGATGCCATCCCGTACAAGCCGCCTGACGACAGCCCGGCCGATGCCACCTGAGCCGCCCGTGACGAGGGCGACGCGCGACATGACTGTGTTCTTGTCCATGGGTGTCTCCTTGATCGTTGGCTGTGTCGTGCTGATCTCGGCGTCCTGTGGCGCGCCGACGTACGTTGCCCTGCTCGGCAGGACGACGTGGTGGACGAGGCCCGTCAGGCGACGCTTCGCCGTGTGTGAATGCGCTCCAGCCACTCGTCCAGCAGCCCCGCTTCACCGGGCGTGAAGTCACTGGACTCGGGCTGTTGCAGGCTCCTGCGCAGGGTGATTGCCGCGATACGAGCCGGGTCCGCCCCGCCCACTGGTGCGGCGTCGTTGAGGATCGCGTGATGGACCGCGTCGCGGACGAGCTCGGACACGCTGACATCGGGGTACAGCCCCGGTCGGAGCACCAGTGCCAGCGCGATACCTGTGTTGGCTGCCATCACCATCTGCGCCGCGGTCCCCGGATCGATCCGGAGTCGGCCCTGCGCGGCGAGCCGGTCGATGACTTCGCGCAGAAGCCGCATTGCCTCGCCTGCCGAGACGGCCTCGACCGCCGCGCCCGAGGCAAAGAGCAACCGGTACGCGCTCGGGTGAGCGAGCGCGAAGGACGTGTGACTGTCCCACCCGGAGCGAAGATCCTGAAGCGGGTCCGGTGAGCGTTCGGCGCCCCGCTTCATGCCCAGGTACTGCTCCCACACGTGATCGACGGTCGCCGCCAAAAGGCCGTCCTTGTCGCCGAACAGTCGGTAAAGGACGGGTTGCTGGACTCCAGCTGCACTGCACACCGCACGGGTCGAGATGTCGCCAGTCGTCGACCGGCCCAGCAGCCCAGCCGCCGCCTCGATTATCGCTGATCTCGTGTTCACGTAATCGACGATAACACACTTACCGCCTGAGTCTCACGGGTCGATGCTTGTCATCCAGGTGGGGCATTTGGAGACTTACACGTTTAAGGGGTGCTCGCGGTAGCGTTCAGCCCCGGACGGTACCCGGACGGTACCCGGCCGGCCACCACCTGCCGAGACGAGTTGGACCATGCGGGTTCTAGAACCGTCATGTGTGCTCACGAAATGCGCAAGGTAGCAAACCAGCGAGCCCGACCTGCGTTTGGAGGAGTGGCACCTCGGTCTAACGGTCAGACTCGCCCGTAGAACGGGTCAGATACGGACAAATCGCCCGCGAAGCCTCCACGTTTCGACGTACGTTGCAGTACGTGTGCGGTGGGTGTCGGAGCTGCTTTCCTGAAGGGCGCGGGCCGGGATATGAGATTGCTCAGAGGCAGCGACGGCCAGGTCGAACCCACCCATGCACCCGCAACCACACCTGCACCCGCACCGACGAGCACGCTGTCCGGTACGGCTCGCTGGAAAGCGACTCCCGTCAGGCTGCGCCTCCCCTACGTCTCGGTCGCAGCCAAGTTCACGATGGCCATGACCTTCACGCTCGGATGGGTGGCGTTGTCGGTGTGGATCTCGAGTGCATGGGTGGACGAGCTCGACGCGCTGACGGGCCCGGTCATCGCCTGGACAATCGTTGTCCTCGTCGCGTATCTGCCAGGAGCCATCGTCGCGTTCCTGGCGGTTTCCCTGGTCCTGGACCGACAGCCGCCGCTGCACATGGAGTCTCCGACGACGCCGCTGACCGTCATCATCGCGGCACGGAACGAGGAACGGGGCATCGGCGAGACCATCGCGGCGATCAGTCGCACGGACTACGCGGGCCCGGTCACGATAATCCTGGCTGACAACGGGTCAACGGACGGCACCTGCGACGTGGCCCGAAAGACTGCCGCGGATCTAGACATCTCCTTGCAGATCATCTCGGAGCTGACCCCGGGCAAGTCGAACGCGTTGAATACGGCGCTCGAGCATGTCGAGACGCCATATCTGGTCACCGTGGACGCGGACACCATCTTGCACCTGGAGTCGCTGCGGCGGCTGGTCTCACGCCTGGAGTCTGCGCCCTCGGATACCGCGGCCGTCGCCGGAACCGTGCTGGTGGGCAACTCCCGGGTGAACCTTCTCACCAAGATGCAGGAGTGGGACTACTACCTCGGCATCGCGGCGGTGAAGCGGATGCAGGGTCTGTACCAGGCGACGCTGGTGGCCCAGGGCGCTTTCTCTCTCTATCTGACAGCTGAGGTCCGGCGGGTCGGCGGGTGGCCGGACGCGATCGGCGAGGACATCGTGGTGACCTGGCGACTGATGGAGAACGGTGAGCGCGTTCTGTTCGAGCCCACCGCCGTCGCCTTTACGGATGCCCCGGTCAGGCTGCGCCATTTCATGCGGCAGCGGGCACGGTGGGCACGCGGGATGATGGAGGGAATCGCGGCGGTCCCGCCCTGGCGACAGACCCGGCCACTGACCCGGTTCATCGCCGGCCTTGACCTGCTCATCCCGCTGCTCGACGTGGGCTACGCGCTGATCTGGCTGCCCGGGCTGGTCCTGTTCTTCCTCGGGTATCCGGTGATCGTCTCGGTGTGGACGCTCGCGGTCCTGCCGATCACTCTCTTGGTATACGGCGGGCTGCGTACGTTTCAGTCCCGGCACGTCTTCGGTTCGCTGAACCTGGTGGTGCGCCGGAACCGGTTCGGTTACGTCGCCTTCCTGCTCGGATACCAGGTCCTGTGCTCGCCGGCATCCCTTGCCGGATACGCACAACACCTCGTGGGGGCGCGACGGCGATGGAGCTGAACACGATGATGCCGCCGTGGTAGGGCCGGCGGGCACGACACCGGTCCGGGTCGGCGAGTTCGGGCCGCTCGACGCACTCGCCGATGCCGCGCACATGGACGGGTTCTCCGAGCAAGCAGTGCTTGCGTGCCGTGAGTGGGCGCTGGTCACCAAAGGGGCGGGTGACAGGATCAGGACCTAGTTCCTGCACTACATCGAGGGCATCGCACTTCAGGAGGTTGGCCGGCACCACGAGGCGGTGACCGTGGCCCTGGATCTCTCGGCGAGCTGGGGCACGAGCCTGATCCGCTGTGGCGGGCCAAGGCGCTGGCGCTGCTTGCTGAGTCGTCGACCCAGGGAGATCAGCCGGGCGATCAACGCGTTGGGCGAGGGCAGTTGGCTTGTCGCAAACGCGAGCCCCGACAGCTGCAGCCGTCTTTACTCCTGCCTCGTCCCCAACGATTGAGGCCCGCCACCCTCTTAGCCTCCTCGTTTCGAATCATGGGCGAGGTTGTCGCTAACGGGCGTTGATTATGTGAGAGGAGCGCGGGGGCACTCTGCGGGTCCGCCGAAGAGTGGCTCTGCTGCTGTACCCGGCCGGTCTGAGTCCTGTGGCTCGGAAC
>PMJN01000186.1 GCA_003157445.1 Micrococcales bacterium | reverse complement strand
ATCGGCAACTACGGCGACAACTCGCTGCTCTACTTCACGCAGTACCAGAACGCCAAGCCTGGTAACCCGCTCTACAATCGCGCTCGCATCGGAACCAACGCCAAGGGTGGCCAGGACCTGCTCGAGATCCTGCGCGCCGACATTGCCAAGAACACCCTCCCCGCCGTCTCATGGGTCGTGGCTCCCGAGGCTTACACCGAGCACCCGAACTGGCCAGCCAACTACGGCGCCTGGTACATCGCCCAGGTCCTTGACGCCCTCACTGCGAATCCCGACGTGTGGAGCAAGACGGCACTTTTCGTCACCTACGACGAGAACGACGGGTTCTTCGACCACATCGTGCCGCCCTACGCGCCGATGACCGCCGAGGACGGCGCCTCGACCGTAGACACCGCCCTTGAGATCTACCGCGCAGTGGCCGGCGCTCCCGGCGCGACCGTAGGCAAGCCCGGTGCCTACGGGCTCGGCCAGCGCGTACCCATGCTCGTCGTCTCACCTTGGAGCAAGGGCGGCTACGTCAACTCGGAGGTGCTTGACCACACGTCGATCATCCGGTTCATCGAGCAGCGCTTCGGCGTCCGGGAACCGAACATCTCACCGTGGCGCCGGACGGTCTGCGGCGACCTCACCTCGGCGTTCGACTTCTCGGCGTCCAACGACCAGCTGCCCGCGCTACCCAGCACCACCGCCTACATCCCCCCGGACCGGAACCGCCACCCGGCTGTCGTACCCGTCCCCCCGAAGGAGCAGAGCCTGCCGAAGCAGGAGGCTGGCATCCGCCGGGCGCGCCCGCTGCCCTATGACCTCGATGTCTGCGCGAGTGTCGGAACCGACAGCGTGAGCATCGAGTTCTCGAACCGTGGCCGGGCCGGAGCCGTCTTCCACAGCCGCGCCCGCACCGCAGGTCAGCCGATCGGCATGCGTGCCCAGATGTTCACAGTGGAGGCCGGTCGCCGGCTGAGCACCACCGTAGCCACGTCGTCGGTGGGGTACGAAGTTGAGATCCACGGGCCCAACGGCTTCTACCGTCGCCTGTGCGGTGGAGCGGCCCCCGGACCAGAGGTGACGGCCGCACCTGTCGGATCCAGCCAGGACCTGCAGCTCGTCATCACCAACGCCGGCCCAGCAGTCGAGCTGACGATCTCGGACGACCGCGGCCCCGGGCTCCCGACGAAACTGCAGCTGCCCCAAGGCGGCCGCGTCGCGCACGTGATCAGCGGCCACACCAACGGGTGGTACGACGTGACGATCGCCTCGAGTGGCGACCCACGTTTCGTCCGCCAGCTCGCCGGCCACGTCGAGAACGGACGCCCGAGCATCAGCGACCCGGCCCTGGCGGCATAGCCCACGATGGTTTGGATATCGCGGACTTACTGACCGAGACGTGCTCAGGCGGAGCAGCGGACGTCTCGGTCAGTGGCGAACTGCAGGACTGATTGCACGCAACCAGCCAGCTGATAAGGAAGCGGACACCTACAGAGTCCTGCCAGCCGAAGGCGAGTTCAGCGATCGTCCCAGCCTCGGATATGCCTGCACCGAAAGCCGATCCCGCCGCGCTGGTTGCTGACTTTCCCCTGTGGACACTCTGGGCCTGCGCCTGAGCGTTTGGCCGCCGGAACCTTCCCGCCGCGCCCTAAGTGGGTTGCACTGGTGGGTTCCTGCCCGGTGCATGCGCCGGCACTCCGCGTCCGTCGCCGATGCGACGCGTGGCGAGGTGCAACGAGGTGCAGCGAGGTGCGGGACAATCGTGGGATGAAGCCCCAGACCGACTCTCGTTCCGTTTCCTCCTCCTACCGCCAGGAGATCGAGCCCGTGGCACTGCCGCCGGGTTGGGTTTCCGTCACCCCACAGGCTGTCGACGCAGCCGACCTGCACGCCCTTCTGAACCGCCATGAGGTTGTCGCTCGTGGCCGGTCATCAACGACCCGAGCCGTCGTCGACGCCGATCTCAGTGCGAAGGGTATGCAGACCCACCGTCACCTAGTGCTACGCGATGAGGCGGCAAGAGCGCGGGGCTGGGCGACGGTGCACGACCGGGCTGCCGGGCGCGTGCTCGTCTCCGTCGTGGTGGACCCCGGACTCGATGCGGATACGGCCGACAAGAGCGCCGACGCTCTGTTCGCATGGACCGCAGGCGAATCCGCCCACCTCGCGCTCGAGCATGGCCTGGACGTCACCCAGATGGACAGTGGCGCCTTCGACGAGGACGCGAGACAGAAGCGCTGGCTCGCCCGCGCCGGCTTCACGCACACCCGGACCTGGTTACAGATGACCCGCCCGGTCACGCCGGCGGATGCGGACCCTTCCCCCGAACTGGATCCGGCCGTCGTCGTTCGGCGGGTCAGCAGGGCAGCCGACGGCATGCCGGAGCAGGATGACCTCATCACGGTGCACGATGTCCTCGAGGAGGCGTTCACCGACCACTTCAACTATCACTTCGAGCCGTTCGACGAGTTCTGCTCGCGGCTGCGCGAGGATCCAGGGCACCGCTGGGACCATTGGTGGATCGCCGAGCTGGTCGACGACTCTGCTGCCGCTCCGTCGCCTGCTGGAGTGCTCTTGGCCACGGCTTCGCCCGGCGATGGCGACGCCCCCGGAGGCAGTTACGTCGCCTATCTCGGCGTGCTGCGGTCCGCCCGTGGACGCGGCGTCGCCCGGTCGCTTCTCAACACGGTTATCGTTGACGCCGCCGAGCGCGGCCGCGACCGCGTCGGGCTCGAGGTTGACGCCGACTCGCCCACAGGTGCCGTCGATCTCTACACCTCCACCGGTTTCCGCACGTCGTACATCACCCAGTCGTGGCACCGCGACCTGCCGGTAGGCAAGACCAAGTCACCTGACGCCCGCGCCGACGACTTGTGACGAGGCACTACGACGGCCGCGAGTGGACGGGCGGCACCCAGGTTTGCACGGCGGTGGTCTTGCAGCATCAAGTGACAGCGACCGTGGAACGCCACATCAGTTTCCCAGACCACAAATCGCAGATCAGCTGGCAGGAAAACGTCTCAGATCACCTGTCGGATCACAACGGCAACGGCAGCGACCATGCCCGGCAGTGGTGTGGTCTCCCGCGGATTGCACGCGGAAGATGAGCGAGCGGTCGGTGGGCAACGGTAGGATCCGGTCATGTCATCGGCACAGGAGTTGCTGCTCCCTTCGCGGCCTCCTGTTCGAGGACTGCCACATCGCAAGACCAACTTCATTGAGCCGGTTCAGTTGAACTGCGTCCGCGCGGTCGCTGCCGCAGCAGGCTGCCTCAGTGGCGAATCTTGCATCGACGATGGCATTGACGTATTTCTTTGCTACAAGGCTGACTGTGCCGTTGACAAAGCCGGCATGAATCTCGGGTCGTGACCTGATGGCGCAGACTACACGGCCGTCTTGCGATCCATCGCCCACCCGGAGCGTCACCGCCGACCTCAAGGGCGATGGGGCGGATGCGATTCCGCTCTTGGCCAACCAGATGCTGGGCGTGCATGATCGGCTCGGTCGTTGAGGTTCATCCTGCGCAACGGACGACTGCCCGGAAGTGAGGAGATCGTCAACGTCGAAGTCATCGACGGGACGATTCGACGGATCGGGTCCATCGATGCGTCGATAGCTCCGATAGAGACGATCGACCTCGGTGAACGCTGGCTGATCCCGGGCCTCTGGGACAACCATGTTCACTTCAGCCAGTGGGCCCAGACCGCGAGGCGACTGGACGTGTCGACCGCGGTATCCGCGGTCGGCACGGCCATTCTGGTAGCAGAACGAGCAGCCGCCATCCCAGTAGGCGAGAGTCTGATCGGGTTCGGCTTTCGTGACGCGCTGTGGCCGGATGCGCCGAGGCGTGAACTGCTGGACGCGGCGGCCGGCGCCATCTCGGTGGTCTTGGTCAGTGGTGACCTGCACTCCTGCTGGCTGAACTCGATGGCACTGGCGCGATACGGCTTTGCGGATCATCCGACCGGGTTGCTCTGCGAGGACGACAGTTTCGCCGTTCTGCGTGCCCTTGACACCGTTGCCGACCTGGTGATGGACAGCTGGGTCCACGAGGCGGCCCAGCTGGCAGCATCTCGTGGCGTAGTGGGAATCGTCGATCTGGAGATGACGTGGTCTCTCGATCCTTGGGTGCGCCGAATCGCGGCCGGCACTGATGCCCTGCGGGTCGAGTTCGGCATCTACACCGAACACTTAGATCGCGCGGTGGGTCTGGGGCTTCGCTCCGGCGCTGTCATTGATGGCACCGACGGGTTACTCACGGTTGGTCCGTACAAGGTCATCAGCGACGGCTCGCTCAACACCCGGACGGCGTATTGCTTCGACGAATACCCAGGGCTGAAAGGCCGGGACGCTTCACACGGGCTACCCACGCTGTCGAAGGACCAATTACTTTCAAGCATGCGCATGGCGACCCAGGCTGGGATTCGCCCGGCAGTGCACGCCATCGGCGATCACGCCAACGGCATAGCCCTTGACGCCTTCGAGGAGCTTGGCTGCAGTGGAAGCATCGAACACGCACAGTTGCTTGCGGCGGCAGACATTGCACGCTTCGCGAAACTCGGTGTGGTGGCCAGCGTGCAGCCCGAACACGCCATGGATGATCGCGACGTCGCCGACCACTATTGGGACGGGCGCACCGAACGGGCGTTCATGTACGCCAGCCTCCTGAACGCGGGGGTTGTACTTTCGCTCGGTTCCGATGCCCCGGTGGCACCACTCGATCCCTGGGTGACCATGGCTGCTGCCGTCGGCCGCGCGCGGGATGGTCGGCAACCGTGGCACGCCGAGCAGGCCATTTCCCGACAGTCAGCCCTTGCCGCGTCTGCGCGCGGACGACACGTGGTCGCCGTCGGGGACGTGGCCGACCTGGCGATCTGTGAGATGGATCCGTTCGCCGCATCCGTGGCCGACCTGAGACGCATGCCCGTGGCCGCGACGCTACTCGGCGGCCGCTTCACGCACAACGCACTCTGAACCGGTTGGCCCAGGGGTTTCTCCGTCGGATGCGGTTGGCGACCTGAAGTGGCGCGCCCTGAGGTCGCTCAGGCTGGGTTGAACGTGAGACTGCTGAAAGAGCCACGACCATGACTCAGACGACCACTGCTGGCGGCACCTGCGACGCCCGAACCAGCCTATTCGCGGCACCTGGTCACCGAACCCGGCCTCGGCTACCGCCTCGAACACGCAGAGGCAAGTCAAACAGAATCGCCCTACGGACACCCGGGCTTGGCTCAGATGCGTTCAGTCATTGCTCCTTTGTGCATAAGCGAGAAGCCACGCTCCGACAGGATGCGAGCGCCTCTACCTCGTTGGCTTGTGCGCCGCAGCCACAGTGGTGCGTTCGTCGTCGGCAATCCCTGCTTTCTGCAGGAGCACGTCGAACGAGTCCACACGAAACACGAGCACGCTGCCTTCACGCGGGCCACGAAGGACCACCACCTTGTCGCCTTCCTTGATCTGCATCGCCTCACGAGCATCTGCCGGAATGACGATCTGTCCTTTCGTGCCAACAGTTGCCGAGCCGAGGAAGCCTGTCTTCTGCGCCATATCGATTCTGCCTCCCTTTCATACTTGGAGTTCTATGTATGAATAGTATTACCCGTCATACCCACATCAAGTGGGCTGTCGATGAGCAGACAGGAGACTCAGCGTCCGGCGTCCGGCGTCCGGCG
>PMJN01000492.1 GCA_003157445.1 Micrococcales bacterium | reverse complement strand
GGACCCGGGCTCGTTCGTCTGTGCTCAACAGTGAGGGCTTGCCAGAGACGCGGGCCACACTTGAGGCGCGGGCCACACTTGAGGCGGGGACCGCAGCCCGCTTCGACGATCACCTTCGGTCGGGGCGCTTCCTCTTGCACTTCGGTAGGCAACTTGCGGCTCCACGCTGTCTTGTCGGCATCGGCCACTGGTCGGTCGTGACTGCGCGCCGGATGCGAGTTCCGCCGCACCGCAGCGATAGTGCTCGTCACGGCGGGGTGCATTGCCCTGTGGGATGGCTTGGCTCAGCAAGGGTGATTCCGTGATCCGTGGCGGCTTCCGATATCCTCAGGGAATGCGCAATCTGCCCCTGGGGCCAAATACATGAGCCGCTGGCTGGTCGCAGGCTCGCAAGGAATGCTCGGGCCGGATCTGGTCGCCGCGTCGGGCGCCTTGGTTTGGGCCGCGAAGTGAGCGCGGCTGAACATGACTTTGTGGACATGAGCGACCCGGCCCTCTGCCTGGCGGCAGTTGCCGCTCACGGCGTCGTGGTCCATGCACGTGTGCGCAGATGGCCACAGGCGTCTGCCGTGGCCGCGCTCGAGGTTGGGGGGATCCTTCCATGAGCACGACCCCGTACACGATGACCGTGCGCGAGCGCGGCAACATGTGGTCCTACCGGAGCTTGATCTGGAACTTCGCCCAGCGTGACCTCAAGGCTCGTTTCAAGGGAACGGCACTGGGCTGGCTGTGGTCGCTGGTGGTTCCGATCGCCACCCTGCTCATCTACAGCCTGGTGTTCTCCACAATCATGCGTGTCACCCCGCCAGATTTCGGCAGTGGGCGCCAAGGCAACTTCACAGTCTGGCTCTTGGCTGGTCTGACTGCATGGTCAATGTTCGCCAACAGCCTCAACACCGCCATCGGTGCGTTGCTCGGCGCGGGGCCTCTGCTCAAGAAGATCTACTTTCCGCCCTATGCGCCGGTCCTGGGTTCGGTCCTGGCGCTGCTCATCCAGTCGACGATCGAGCTCGGCATCCTCCTGGTCCTCTTGGCGGCGCTGGGCAATATCAGCTGGACGTGGCTGCTGGTGCCCTTCTGGATGGTGTTGTTCACCGTGTTCATCTCCAGCATCTCTATGTCCCTGGCAGTGCTCAATGTGCACTTCCGCGACATGGCCCACATCATCGGAGTGGCGATCCAGCTGCTCTTCTACTGTTCGCCCATCATCTACCCGATGACGATGATCGCGGGCAAGTCCAAGATGGGAATCCCGGCGGGCACGATCATCTCTGCCAACCCACTGACCCAGTTCATCGAGGTCTTCCGTGACCTGACCTATGGGCTTACCCCAGGACCGCTGCGGTCGTGGCTGTACATCACTGCGTGGGCGCTGGCGTTGGCATGGTTGGCCCGACGTGTCTACCAGTCGCGCGCCCTTGATCTGAGCGAGGAACTATGACCGACCCTGCCGTCCGCGTCGTCGGCGTCTCCAAGAAGTTCACCCTGCACACCGAGCAGCGAAACTCTGTCAAAGAGCGGCTGGTTCGTGGACGAGCCCGTACGGATGGCGACTTCTGGGCGTTGCGCGACGTCTCGTTCGAGGTTCCGCGTGGGACCACGTTCGGGTTGATCGGGCACAATGGCTCGGGCAAGTCGACCATGCTCAAGCTGCTCGCGGGCGTCCACCGTCCGACGTCCGGCTCGGTGATCACCGATGGGCGCGTTTCGGCCCTGCTCGAGCTCGGCGCAGGATTCCACGGTGAGCTCACAGGACGTGAGAACGTGCACCTGAACGGATCCATACTGGGGCTAAGCAGGCGTCAGATCGAGGAGTCGATGGAGAAGATCATCGACTTTGCGGACATAGGCGAGTTCATCGACGCCCCCGTGAAGGTTTACTCCAGCGGCATGTACGTACGGCTGGGGTTCTCGATCGCTGTCACCGTAGATCCTGAGATCCTTATCGTCGATGAGATCATCGCGGTCGGTGATGAGCAGTTCCAGCGCAAATGCTTCGACTACATGTTCGAGCTTCGCAAGCGCGGGACCACCATCGTGCTGGTTACCCACTCCCTGGGCCTGGTCCAGGATCTGTGTGACGAAGCTGTCTGGCTCGATCATGGCCGAGTTCAGCGCATCGGCGACTCCCGTGAAGTGGTTCAGGGCTATCTCGACTCGGTCAACAGCAAAGAGGCCGAGTCCAAACCTGAGACATCAGAGGTGACCGGGACCCATGTCCGGCTGGGCTCTGGTGAAGTCCGAATCGAGTCGGTCGAGTACCTCGACAGCGCGGGCAAGATCAGTCCGGTTCTGCTCTGCGGTGAGCCCGCGACTTTCAGGATTCGCTACCGGGCCGCTGAGCGCGTCAAGGACGTCATGTTCGGCCTGGGATTCCTGCACGAGTCGGGCGTCAATGTCGCCGGTCCGAACTCTGGCTCGGGGCCTGCGCCAGTGGAGGACATCCTGGGCGAAGGTGTGGTCGAGTTTCGTGTGCCCAAGCTGAGCCTGCAGCCGGGAGTGTATGAGGTGTCCGTGGCTGCTGTGAATCGAGGCCACACGTTCGACTACGTGGACCGCGGTTATGAGCTTCGCGTGCGGGGAAACTCCAACGCCGAGCCAGGTCTAACCCGAATGTTCGGCCAGTGGACAGCCGGGACACCTTCGCAGGTACTGATTGACGATGAGGTGCTGAATGCTTGATTCCGAAGAGTTCTCCAAGACGCTCCATGCGATCATGACCGGATTCCCGGACCGGGCCAAGAACCTCATCGCGACCTCTGCCAATCTCGACGACGATGAGCGCGCGATCCTGCAGAAGGCCATGGCGGACGCACCAAGTGATGCTGGAGTCCTTGAGGCCATTGGCGATGCGCTGCGAGTGTCCAACTCCGACAAGACCCTTGTCAACGAGGCCTATCGCGCTGCTTTCTACAACTCCGAGCAGTGGCAGTCGCTGGTCGATGATCCGTTCTTTGCGTTCTTTTCCGCAAACAAAGCCGGTCACGTTCTCGACAAGTGGATCCACTACTTCCCGATCTACACTCGCCATCTGACCCCTTACGCCCAGCGCCCGGTGTCCGTGCTGGAGATCGGGGTCTACCGCGGCGGGTCCATGCGCATGTGGTCCCGATTCTTCGGACCAGATGCGCGCCTGGTCGGGGTTGACATTGACCCGGTCGCGCTGATTTCGGCCGGTGAGCGATATTCGGTTGTTCTTGCGGATCAGTCTGACCCAGATGCCATGGCCAAGGTGGCGCAGGAGCACGGCCCCTTTGATGTCATCATCGATGACGGTGGTCACAGCATGGACCAGCAGATCACCTCGATCGAGACGCTCTTTCCAGCGCTGAATGAGGGCGGCATCTATCTGGTCGAAGACTGCCACACCTCCTACTGGGACTCTTATGATGGCGGCCGAGGCCGTGAGGGCACCTTCATGGAATGGGTCAAGACGCGCTTGGACGATCTGAATGGCTATCACCAGGAAGACGCAGTTGAGCCGGTGTGGACCAAACAGGTTGACGGCATTCACGTCTATGACAGCGTCGTAGTGCTGGACAAGAAGATGCGGTTTGCCCCGTTCGCCGAACAGAATGGGGGCGCAGATTTCGTGTTCAACTCGCGTTTGCATTCCTCTATCGCCTCTGAGCTGGTCGCGACTCGTCAAGCGGCCTTGGACGAACGCGACCAGGCAGTCAATGGTTATGGCGAGCTGGATGCCCTTCGCGATGAGCTGCGCGTTACCCGCGGGGAGCTGCGAACGGCGATTCCCCGCCTGGCCGCGGTGGAGGCAGAGCTCGACGACACCAGGGGCCAGCTCATCGACAGCTGGGATCACGTTCGCGAGATGCGCAAGACATTGTCATGGCGAGTTACCGCGCCCCTGCGACGAGTGCGACGAGCGCGCTGAAGCGCGCTGGATCATTTGATGTTTACGCGTTCTGTGGTTGGAACCACCATGTCCCAAGTCAAGGTTGAGCGATCTTCGCCAGGCGAGTCGTCAACCGACCGAGTCGCGGTGATTGCCCAGTTCTCCGGCCAGCATCGCATCTCAAGATCACTGAACACGATGATTGAGGAGCTTCTGGCGGCGGGTTATCGCGTCCTTGTCTCGTCGTCGTGCCAGTCGCCCTCAGAATTGGTCTTCGCGGCGTCAGTTCACGATCGGGTGACCGTTCTTCGCAGGCCGAATGTGGGCTACGACTTCGGTTCATGGGCAAGTGGTCTGGCCTGGGACGGCGACATATCTCGAGCCGGACACGTGGTATTCCTCAATGACAGCATGGTGGGTCCGTTTTCGTCTCTTGACAAGGTGTTGGCGGGCTTTCACGAGTCCAAAGCCGACGTGTATGGACTCACTGACACGACGCAGTTTGGCTACCACCTGCAGAGCTACTTCCTTGGATTCACCAACGGCGTGCTGCAGGAAAAGGCTCTGCGGCGGTTCTGGATGGGCATTCGCCATGAGACCAGTAAGGACCAGACCATCCAAAGGAACGAGATCGGGTTCTCCCGCCTGCTGCGGCGGGAGGGCTATTCCTGCGAGGCAGCTTTTCCCTGCCGGCACGTGGTGAAGCCAGGGGAGAACCCCACCATTCGTGGCTGGCAGAAGTTGCTCGAGCTCGGGTTTCCTTTCGTGAAGCGCGAGATCGTGCGGACCCCATGGGTCGCCCCCGATGGCGACCTGGTGGCCGATGTCGTTCGACGTAAGTTCGACGTAGATATTGAGGAGTGGCTGTGAGGCGACGAGTGACAATGGCCGCG
The DNA here is from genome assembly GCA_003157445.1 of Micrococcales bacterium. Taxonomy (GTDB): domain Bacteria; phylum Actinomycetota; class Actinomycetes; order Actinomycetales; family Dermatophilaceae; genus UBA4719. Next base: position 994 of record PMJN01000492.1, on the reverse strand, counting down.
GTTCGGCGGCGGCTGTCCCGTTACCGGGCGGCCATCGCGCCGCGTCGACGGTTGCGGAGGTTTCTTGGCCGACCGGAGCTGTCCGTGCTCGGCCCCGTCGCCGCGCCCGCCTCACCCGCAGACTTCGGGATGTGGCTCAGCCGGATTGGCGGGCGCAACGTCGCTGGGTACCCCGAAAGCTGGAAGCTGCGCACCGATCTCCCGTTGGCCTCACCCTGCAGAGTTGCGGCTGTGGTTCACGTCTACTACGCGAACCTGCTGCCCGAGATCTTGCACAATCTGGGGAGTATCCCGGTTGAGTTTGACCTGTTCGTCACTAACGCCTCAGGACGCGAGGTCAGCATCGAGACCGGCAGCATCCCGCTGCTGCACAACGTCCGGGTGCTGGACGTGGCCAACCATGGACGCGACATCTTGCCGCTGGTCGCCCTGGTCAACGCAAATCTGCTCGATCCCTACGAGCTCATCGTGAAAGTTCACACCAAGGAGAGCGCTTGGCGGGCGCAGCACGATCTTGGTGGCTCTGGCGCCGCATGGCGTGATGAGCTGCTGGGGGCCCTGCTGGGCAGCAGTGCCAATGTGGAGCACATCCTGTCTGCGTTCGCCGAACGTCCCGAGCTCGGCGTCCTGACCAGCGATGGCAGCGTGCTGGGGCCCGAGTACTGGGGCGACAACCAGCTCACCACTCACACGCTCATGCGCCGGATGGAACTCGGCTTTGACGAGTCGCAGCTTCGTTTCCCTGCCGGTTCGATGTACTGGATTCGAGGATTCCTGCTCCAGGGACTTCGAGCGTTGAATCTGAGCGCCGCCGATTTCGAGAAAGAGGCCGGGCAGGTCAACTCCACGACCGCCCACGCGCTAGAGCGCATGGTCGGCCTGCTCACGGCCGAGGCGGGCCAGAGCGTTGAGGAGGCCGGACCGGCACTGGCCATGGCCCCGGCCAGCGAGAGCTGGCATCGGTTCGGCGCTGGCTCGGGGCGATCGCCCCGAG
>PMJN01000253.1:220-5393 GCA_003157445.1 Micrococcales bacterium | reverse complement strand
ACGGACGTACTCGTCATCGGTGATTGACGAACCGATACCAGCGCCGGTCTGGATACAGACCTCGTGGCCGTTGCGCACAAGCTCATGCACGCCAGAGGGTGTGATGGCCACCCGGTACTCGTTGTCCTTGACTTCCTTCGGGATGCCTACATGCATGGATCCGTACCTCCGATAGCGCTAGATAAACAGGGTGATTGATGGCTGACGGGTAAGGGTTGGCAGCTGGCGATGACCAGCGGAAAGGCGAGCAGGCTTCTTCTCGACCTCAGTTACGCCGCAGTCCAGTCGATACTCACCTGGCCACCGTCGCCCTTGCGAGTGACTGCGAACGCCGTCTGCCAGCGGGAGGCCGGGAGGCGGTTGGTGATGATCGGCGAGATGTCTGGCCCCGTGGCGACCATGGAGTTCATGGCATACCAGGTCTCGAACATCTCGCGGCCGTAGATGCCCAAGATCGTGATCATGTGCGTCAGGCTCTTGGCCCAGTCGACTGTGATGGGCTGGCTGGGCAGAGCGAGCACTGGGACTCGCGCGCCATGGTTGAGGTCGTCGATCATCTCGGAGCGAGCGCCATCGGATCCGCTCATCGCAAGGCCGATGTCGAAGCCTTCGGCCATGCCGAGGCGCTGCTGGGCAGATGCAATCCGCTCTGTGGCGACGTTGACCGCCAAGTTGACGCCCATCTTCCTGGCGAGCTCAAGGCGTGACTCGTTGAGGTCGGTCACCACGACAAAGCGTGCCCCGACGTGGCGGGCTACAGCGGCTGCCATGAGCCCGATCGGTCCGGCGCCGGCGGCGAGCACGTCCTCGCCTACGAGCGGGAAAGACAGCGCAGTATGGACGGCATTGCCTAACGGATCGAAGATCGCGCCCAGATCAAGGTCCATATCGTGCGGGTAGCGCCATACGTTGCCTTCCGGTATGACGACATACTCGGCGAATGCGCCGTCCCGGTTGACGCCCAGGCTCGATGTGTTGATGCATAGGTGTCGACGGCCCGCGCGGCAGTTGCGGCAACTTCCGCACACCACATGGGCCTCGCCGGAGACCAGATCACCGACTTCAACGGTGCTCACCTCTGCGCCCACCTGCACCACGTGGCCGACGAACTCGTGTCCGGGGATCAGCGGGGCGTTAATGGCCCCTGCCGCCCAGCTGTCCCAGGACTCGATGTGTAGATCGGTGCCGCAGGCGCCGGTACGGGCGACGCGTATCTTCACATCCTGGGACCCTGGGGTAAGTTCAGGACGTTCGCTCAGGGTCAGGGCGGGGCCCCCGATACTTTTGTAGAGCGCCTTCATCGGATCGCTGCGGTCTGTACACGTGCCATCTTCTCGGCGGCAGCCTCAGCCTTCCACTCCAGGATTCGGGCCTGCTGGAGCGGGGTCTGGCGGTTGAAGTACCACGCGACGCCCAGGAGCACGAACCAGATCGGGGCCACGTAAAGTCCNNAGCCGCGTGTCGGCGCCTTGGGCCAACGCCACGATCATCAGGGCAAAGAACACCAGGACGACGTACGGCATGAACGCCGAACCCGGCATCTTGAAGGTTGATGCGGCGTGGAGCTGTGGACGGCGACGGAGATAGGCGACGTAGCTGACCATGATCATGGACCAAGTGAAGACGACTATCACCGAGCCCAAGGAGGTGACAACCACAAAGGCTCCCATCACCGAATCCCCGGCGTAAAGCATGACCAGCCCAAACAGCATGAACATGCATGAGAACAGCAGCGCGTTCTGAGGGACCTTGCGTTTGCTCAGCTTGACGAAGACCTTGGGTGCATTTCCGTGCCCTGCCAGTCCGTAGATCATGCGAGAGGTCGAGTAGATCCCGGAGTTCGCACTCGAGGCGGCTGAGGTCAGGACCACGAGGTTGACCACGATGGCGGCGACGCCCAGACCTGCCAGCGTGAACATACCGATGAAGGGGCTGCCGCTAGCCTCGATCGTGCGCCAGGGGTTGACGGCCATAATGACGCTCAGTGCGCCCACGTAGAAAAGCATGACCCGGATCGGGATGGAGTTGATTGCGCGAGGCATCGTCTTGAGGGGGTCCTTAGTCTCTGCGGCCGCGGTGCCCACCAGTTCGATACCGCCGAAGGCGAAGAGGGCAATCTGAAAGCCCAGGACGAAGCCCAGCGCGCCGTGCGGGAACAACCCGCCGTCGTTCCAGATATTGGAAAGGCTCGATATCGAGCCATTGGGTGAAGTGAAGTGAACGCCGATCATGACCGCGCCAGTGACGATCAGCGCGATGATGGCAACGACCTTGATGATGGCGAACCAGAACTCCAACTCTCCGAAGGCCGCGACTGAGGGCAGGTTGAGGGTCAACAGCAGCACCGGTACCACCAGAGCTGGGAGCCACAGTGGGGTGCCAGGTGCCAGCACCTGGACGTAGGCGGTGATCGCCACGATGTCAGCGACCCCGACGACCACCCAGTAGAACCAGTAGGACCAAGCCACGACAAAGCCGGCCCACGGACCGAGGAGATCGCCGGCAAAGTCACCGAAAGTCTTGTACTCCAGATTGGAGAGCAAGACCTCCCCCATGGCTCGCATGACGAAGAACAACATGAAACCGATGATCATGTAGACGAAGAGCACGGCTGGTCCGGCAAGGGAGATGGTCTTACCAGAGCCCATGAAGAGGCCGGTCCCGATGGCACCACCGATGGCAATCATCTGGATGTGGCGGTTGCTGAGCTTGCGGGCCAGGTGTGGTTCGTCGCTGTGGCCCGTCGCCACGGTTTTGGTGTCGGTGGCGCCGACCCCGGAAACTTCGGTACTACGTGCAGACATAGGACTTTTCCTTGTCGCGACTGAGCGAAAACCGAACCTGAACGACCACGTCTCACGCGTGGAGCGCCATCAACGCTGATGGCGTCACCGATCAAGCTCTCTGGTTCATTACTCTTGACCGGGCAGCACTGGCGGTCACGGCTGACACCCGACGATGCTGGCGGATGCATGGTTACACTATTCGACATCCGCTACGTCAAAGGGGCCGTAAGCCCGGTCTTTCAATTCGTGACCGACGGCGCTGCATATCTTCCTGGGAGAGGGCATTCGATGAGCGAATATTCGGAGGATGCCCCCAGCGAGAACCTTGGGCCGAATGATGTTCGGCCTCCCATTGACGAAACGGATCGCCGCATCCTGGAAGTGTTAGCCGTGCAGGCGCGCATCCCCAACAAGGCTCTCGCAGAGCGGGTCGGCATCGCGCCGTCAACGTGCCTGGGTCGTGTGCGCGAACTGGTAGCCAAAGGTGTGATCAGAGGCTTTTATGCCGACATCGACCCAGAGGCAATTGGACGCCCCCTGCAGGCGATCATTGCCGTCCGCCTGCAGGTAGATGCCCGCAATGTGATGCGGTCCTTCGCTAAACGGTTGGCAGTCATGGCTGAGGTGCGGAATGTTTTCTTCGTCGCCGGAGAGCATGATTTCTTTGTGCATGTAGTTGTTCATGACACCTCCGACCTTCGGCGGTTTGTTGTAGTCAACCTCAGTGGCAGTCCGGAAGTGGCCTCGACCGAAACAAACGTCATCTTGGAACACCTCCATGAACAGCGACTGTAGATCAGGATCGCAATCTTTAGGTGGAGACGACTTCCATTCGCCCCTGACCGACAATGTGACTCGCAGGGCGAATAGAGATGGTATGAGTGGGCTGTTCCCAGATTGTGGTTTGGTGGCGCCCACGTTGGCCGCGGGCCAGTTCGGCCGACCCCTGTAGAGGTGACGGTAGATGGGACCCGTTGCGGCCCACCTCCCCGCGGCCAGGGCTTCCTGCGGACCGCGCAACTGTGCAAGGCCGTGAGGTGTGAGCCCCCAGGGTCAGGCTCCTTGCGATAACCAGGACCCACACAGGCTGGCCGACGGACGGCGGGTCGAGATCCGCCCGATCCTGACATCGGACGCTGGAGTTGGCCGAGGCGATTCGCACGGCCGACGCCGTGACCCTGCGTTCACGTCTTATGGGCGGCCCCGCCGATCACCCACGCCGTGCTTGATGAGTTGACCCGGGTTGACTACATCAACTGTTCGCGGTGGTCGCCCGAAGCGATGGGCGCAGCGCGGCCGTCGCCCGCTATGCCATGCTGCCACCAACCGAAGACGAGTCAGTGGTGGCAGAGGTTGCTGTTAGCGTTGCGCCTCAATGGCGGCGGCTTGGCCGGGCGACCGCACTTGTCCTCGTGCTCGCCCGCCGCGCTCAGGAGTGCGGCATCACGAGTTTACGGCGCTGTTTTCGGCGGATAACCGTCCCGTGAGCGAACTGGCTCACGAAGCCCGCGCGCGTTGTGATCGCAGAAGGCGCGGCGCGGTCCACGCTTCCCTGGTGACGCCACACGACAAAGAGCCCGAAGAACCGCTCCACTAGCGCCAATTGGGACGGACTTACCTNNACTTACCTCGGCGTCCAGATGCCTGGCCAGGCATGTCGTTGGCTGGCGCGCGGCTTCGCCCATGACTGTGTTGCACGCGGCGTCCAAACAGGCTCCTGCAACAAGGGCCTTTCTTCCCTAGTCTTCGAAGCCCGGCGAGGTGCAACCTTGGTCGTGCAGGGTTTCGACGTGTTGTCGCATACCTGCCTAGGCGAGGTGTGAGATGGATGAGTTCAGCGTGGCACCCAACTATCTGGCGAGCCTGCAGGAGAACCTCACGGACGACGTGTTTGGTCATGCCGAGCACTGGCCGGAGCAGATCGGCTTCTCCCACCGAGTGGGCGACAAGTGGGTGCCGGTGACCTACCGAGAAGCTGCAAAGCAGGTCACCAGGATGGCAGCCGGGCTGATCGCCTCTGGGGTGCAGGTGGGCGACCGGGTCGCGTTGTTCTCCCGCACCCGGTTCGAGTGGATGGTGTGCGACTTCGCGATCTGGACCGCCGGTGGCGTGACGGTTCCGGTCTATGAGACCTCCTCTGCTGAACAGATTGAGTGGATCCTCAGCAACTCCGGGACGGTCGCTGCATTCGTTGAGACCGAGGACCTGGCTGAGACAGTTGCCCAGCTAACCGTCAACCTGCCTGAGCTACGCAAGGCGTGGGTGATCGAGTCCCCCGATATGGACAGGCTTGTGGCCTCCGGCATAGACATCCCTGCCGAGACGGTCATGGCGCGCCGCCGCGCCGTCACGAGCGACTCACTGGCCACCATCATCTACACCTCCGG
>PMJN01000253.1:0-124 GCA_003157445.1 Micrococcales bacterium | reverse complement strand
CAGCTCGTCGAGTTCCGGCCGACCTCGGTGCTTTCGGTGCCACGCGTATTCGAGCGCATCTACAACACCGCAAAGCACCAGGCAGCAGCAGATGGCAAGGGACGAATCTTCGACCTCGCCGAAG
>PMJN01000174.1 GCA_003157445.1 Micrococcales bacterium | reverse complement strand
CCCCGAGGGTCCCCACGGTGCGCAAGATGCGCAGGACCATGCTGGCTTTCTCGGTGTTGGGGAACACCGAGGCCTGTGAGGTGAGCCGTCGGATATCCCTGCCGGACATGGGATTCGGGATGATGCCGACAGCGCTGCCCTCCACCACGGGGACCGGATGGGGGCGGTGCAGTCTCATCTCGCTCATCACTGACCTCCTTCATCTCGGATCCGGGTGATCCAAGCCGATGGTCATGTATAGGTGAGCCAGACGACGGAGTGCGAGGGTTGCACGCAGTTGCATTTCGACAAGATCTGCAACCCCTTGCAACTCTCGCCGACCTCGACGTGGGTCACCCAGAGTGGGTTCCGGCACACCGCCAACAAATCCCTAGCCCAGGAGCGTCGCCATGTCAGTCACCCCGGAAGGTCACCGTCTGCTTCGGCTTGAGGTCCGCAATGCGCGGTCGCCGATCGAGTCCAAGCCACCGTGGATCAGGACGAGGATGAAGATGGGTCCGGAGTACCAGGCGGTCTCTGAGCTTGTCGCCGCAGAGGGCCTGCACACCGTCTGTCAGGAGGCTGCCTGCCCCAACATCTTCGAGTGCTGGGAGGACCGGGAGGCGACGTTCCTGATCGGCGGTGACCAATGCACCCGTCGCTGCGACTTCTGCCAGATCGACACGGGCAAACCTGAGGATCTCGACCGAGACGAACCGCGACGTGTCGCCGAGAGCGTCTCGAAGATGGGTCTGCGCTATGCGACCGTCACAGGTGTCGCCCGCGATGATCTGCCCGACGGCGGTTCCTGGCTCTACGCCGAGACTGTGCGCCAGATCCGCGAGTTCAGCCCGGATACCCGGATCGAGCTGCTGATCCCGGACTTCAACGGCGAGCCGGAACTGCTCGACGAGGTGTTCAAGACACGCCCGGAGGTGTTGGCGCACAATGTGGAAACGGTGCCCCGCATCTTCCGCCGGGTCCGGCCCGCGTTCAGATACCAGCGTTCCCTGGACGTGATCACCCAGGCCCGCGAAGCCGGACTGGTGACCAAGTCGAATCTGATCCTCGGACTCGGCGAGAATAGGGACGAGGCGGTGCAGGCCCTTCACGACCTGCACGACGCCGGCTGCCAGCTGATCACCATCACCCAGTACCTGCGACCCAGCCCACGCCACCATCCGGTGGCGCGTTGGGTTCGTCCCGAGGAGTTCGTCGAGCTGGCCGACGCCGCGACGGCGATCGGATTCCTCGGCGTGATGTCCGGGCCCCTGGTGCGCTCGTCCTACCGGGCGGGTCGCCTGCACACGCAAGCGAGCAAGGCTCTGGAGAGATTGGCGACCTCGTCGCAGTCTCTGTCCCGCTGAATCAGGGACGACCAGGATGTTGCACACTCGCAGGCCTGGATCGTGGTCAGTGCCACACACGACAAGAGGCCCCCTCCCCATAGGAAAGGGCCTCTGACGCGAAAGATTCCTTCGTGGCGCCACGGCGCACCTTCGCGAAGGCGCTGGGTTGCTGAGCTGCACTACGTCATGCAGGGAGCGCAGAGCCGGTTGGTCAGGGATGGACGAGGATCTTTACGTTCTCCTCCTTGTTGTTCACCAGCTCCTCGAAGCCGTTCTTGACGATGTTTTCAAGGGCGATCCGTCCGGTGATGAACTGGAACGGATCGACTTTTCCGCTCGCGATCATCTCGATCGTGGCGCGATGGTCGTTCGCATACCCGAGGCTTCCCAGGAGCTTCACCTCCCGGAACACGAGGTCGTTCATCGCCACCGATGCCTCGTGNNACGCAGGTCCCGCCAACTCGGGTCGACTGAATGGCCGCCTTCAGGACGGCGTCGACCCCGGCGCACTCGAATGAGACGTCGGCGCCACGCCCCTTAGTGAGCTCAAGCACCTCTCTCACCACATCGGAGGTCCTCGGGTCGATCACGTGGTCGGCTCCGGCGATCGGTGCCATTTTCTTGCGCACGTCGGCCGGCTCCACCACGATGATCTGCTCCACCCCGCAAGCACGCAGAGCCGCCGTCGTCACGAGTCCGATCGGGCCCGCTCCGAAGACCAGGGCTGAGTGGTTGGGCTTGGCGCCGGACAACCTGACCGCGTGGTGGGCGATAGCCAAGGGCTCCACCAGAGCACCGACGTCGGTGCCGAGGTCGCCGAGTGGGTGGATCCAACGACGCTCCGCAACGACAAACTGCGAGAACCCTCCCCCGAAACCCGACAGGCCGACGAAACCGAGCGACTGACAGACGTTGTACCTGCCCTGCGTACAGGCGTCGCAATGCCCACAGATTATGTACGGCTCGACGACAACGCGATCACCGACGTGGACGTCATCGACACCGTCACCCACTTCGTGGACTACCCCGGCGAACTCGTGACCGAGCGTGATCGGCACCGCCTCGCCAGTGAGCGGGTGCGGAGCCTCTGCAGTCGGAGCAAAGATGGGCCCCTCGAGGTACTCGTGCAGGTCGGTCCCGCAGATGCCGCACCACTCGACCTCGACCTTGACCGTCCCCGGACGCGTTTTCGGCTCCGGAATGTCGTCGATGCGGATGTCGCCAGGACCGTAGAAACGTGCAGCTTTCATGAGGAAGATCTCCTTTGTATTCGAGCGCATTGCCGTGCGGGTGTGACACAGAGCACACCAGGCGGGTACAGTGCGACAAGGGTTGCACCGGGTTGCATCACCCAAGTTCGCGTAGCGCGATCGCACGCGGTCGGATGAACCTGTAGAGGTTGGCCATACTCTTTGCCAATCCTCAAAAGGGCCCTCAACGACGAGAGACGGTGATCGTGGGCAACTTCGGCGCGATCCGACCTGGCACCGACCTGTCGAAGTACGCCCGCGAGCTCGTACGCATGCATGAGGCGATCATCGGAGGAAGCCGTTCGCCCATGCGGCCCAGAGATCTGGTCGCACGGTCTTGGACGCGGGTCCTCGGGCTCGGGCTCAACCCGGCCGGGATCAGCACCCGCGACCCGCTCAGGATCGACGAGGTCGAACGCCGCCGCCGGGAGTCACCACTCAATGGCGTCATCGACGAGCTGAAGCAGGTCGTCTCGTCGGTCGCCGATGCCTCCCATTTCCTGATGGTGGTCACCGACGCTGACGGGGTCCTCCTGTGGCGCGAAGGTTCCTCATCGGTGCGTCGGCGCGCCGACACCATCGGGCTCATCGAGGGCGCGCTGTGGACCGAGTCAGCGGTCGGGACCAACGCGATCGGCACCGCACTCGCCGAAGCCGCCCCTGTCCAGCTGTTCTCCGCAGAGCATTTCGAGCAGAACCAGCACCCCTGGTACTGCACCGCGTCACCGATCCACGATCCCCGCACGGGCGAGCTGCTTGGCATCGTCGACGTCAGCGGGCCCGCGCTCACGCTGCACCCCGCGATCAGCGCGCTCGTCGAGACCGGCGTCCGCCTTGCCGAGTCGCAGCTCTGGCGCCACCACGAGGACAGGCTCGAGCGGCTTCGCAGATCTGCCGCTCCCCTGCTCGCAACCTTGAGCGGACCGATGCTACTGGTCGACGATGACGGCTGGGTGGCGCATAACTCCGGCATCGCCGTTCGCGAGCGGATCGCCGCGCCTCGCGCCGACCGTGCCCTCGCCATCCCGGGGCTCGGCCTGTGTCTGCCCCAGCCCCTCACCGACGGGTGGCTCGTCCGTCCGTCCGGTACCGATCAGTCGGTCAGCGCAGAGCTCAACCTCACCCACCCGCCCACCCTGCAGGTGAGCGCCAACGGAGAGCCCTGGCGCAGCACGCTGACCAACCGGCATGCCGAGATCCTGCTCCTTCTGCACGCGGCCGGACCTTCAGGACTAAGTGCAGAACAGCTGAGCCGTGCCCTGTACGGCGATACGGCACACGTGGTCACGACACGAGCGGAGGTATCACGACTGCGCCGCGCACTCGGAGCGCTTGTGGAGACCCGGCCCTATCGCGTGGCAAATGGCGTCGTCATGACGGTCGTGCTCGGCTCCACCGACGACGTCGCCGAGTGCGCGTTCGTCCAGTCGTCGAAGAGTCCAGGCGTGCGCGCCCTCGCCGCCGTTTCGAGAGTGCACTGAGCAGTTAAGTGCTCGGAACCGTGCCGTCTACCGGCGCGAGCCGCGCCAGACCGGCGCACCGGACGCGCAACGGCCGGGCTCATCTGATGAGGACACGACGACCGATCCTGCAGATTGACCATGGCGCCAGGGGTGCAACGTCCGCGTGGGGCGGTCGTCACAGGGTTGTGTCCCGTTCAGTTCTGACGGTGAGTTGGTTGGCGGGTCGGTAGACCTGGGCTCCGGTGGAGGCGAACTCTGCGGCCTTCTGGTTCATGCCGGCATCGAGCACGCTCTGCTCATCGAGCCCGTGCTCGGCGGCGTAGCGGCGGACGTCGTGGGTGATCTGCATGGAGCAGAACTTGGGCCCGCACATGGAGCAGAAGTGCGCGGTCTTGGCTGGCTCAGCAGGCAGTGTCTCGTCGTGGAAGGAGCGCGCGGTGTCGGGGTCCAGGGAGAGGTTGAACTGGTCGTTCCAGCGGAACTCGAACCGCGCTTTGGACAGTGTGTCGTCCCAGAGCCGGGCGCCGGGGTGGCCCTTGGCGACGTCCGCGGCGTGCGCCGCCAGCTTGTAGGTGATCACCCCGGTCTTGACGTCGTCGCGGTTGGGCAGGCCGAGGTGCTCCTTGGGGGTGACGTAGCACAACATCGCGGTTCCGTGCATCGCGATCGTGGTCGCTCCGATGGCGGAGGTGATGTGNNGTGATGTGGTCGTAGCCGGGGGCGACGTCGGTGACCAGTGGACCGAGCGTGTAGAACGGCGCTTCCTCGCACCACTCCTGCTGCAGTCGAACGTTCTCCTCAACCAGGTGCAGTGGCACGTGCCCGGGCCCCTCGACCATGACCTGCACGTCATACTGCCAGGCACGCTTGGTCAGTTCGGCCAGGGTGCGTAGCTCGGACAGCTGCGCCGCGTCGTTCGCGTCGGCCACGCACCCCGGACGCAAGCCGTCCCCCAGGCTGAACGCCACGTCATACTGCGCGAAGATCTCGCAGAGCTCGTCGAAGTGGGTGTAGAGGAAGCTCTCCTGGTGGTGGGCCAAACACCAGCCGGCCATGATCGACCCACCACGGCTGACGATGCCGGTGATCCGCCAGGCGGTCATCGGGACGTAACGCAACAGCACGCCGGCGTGGATCGTCATGTAGTCCACGCCCTGCTCGCACTGTTCGATCACGGTGTCGCGAAAGATCTCCCAGCTGAGCTTGCTCGCATCACCGTCGACCTTCTCCAAGGCCTGGTACATCGGGACGGTGCCGATCGGGACTGGGGAGTTGCGCAGGATCCACTCCCGAGTGGTGTGGATGTCATCGCCGGTGGAAAGGTCCATCACCGTGTCGGCGCCCCACTTCGTGGCCCAGGTCATTTTGTCGACTTCTTCGGCGATGGAGCTGGTCACCGACGAGTTACCGATGTTGGCGTTGACCTTCACCAGAAACGCCCGGCCGATGATCATCGGCTCGCTCTCGGGGTGGTTGATGTTTGCCGCGATGATGGCCCGGCCGGCCGCCACCTCGGTGCGGACGAGTTCGACGTCGCAGCCCTCGCGGATCGCGACGAACTCCATCTCGGCCGTGATCTGGCCCTGCCGGGCGTAGTGCATCTGGGTGACCCGTCGGCCGGCCTTGGCGCGCAACGGGTTTGCCCGCCGGCCCTGCCACTCCCGAGTGGCCGTGCCGCGGCGCTGGGCGGAGCGGCCGTCATCGGCCAGACTGTGCGCGCGGCCCGAGTACGGCTCAACGTCCTGCCGACCCTGCACCCAGGCCGCGCGCAGCGCCGGCAAGCCCTGCTCCGAAACGCTGCCCGGGCCGGAGGTGTCGTACAGGCGCAACCGTGCGTTGGGCTGGGGGCCAGTCGGGCCTGGGGAGTCCTCTGGGCGCACCTCGGTGAACGGAACGCGTATGTCGGGGCGCTCGCCCTCCGCGTAGACCTTGGTGCGGGCGTGGTTGGCATCTGTCATGAGGTTCTCCTGGTAAAGGGTTGCTGGGGTGGGTTGGCTGGGAGTACAGATGTCTGACTAGTCCCGGCCTCGGCCTAGGCGAGCTGGCGCCACGGGTGGCGTGGTCGCGTGGCCGATCACGTGACCACCACCCCAGTCGCCGCGACTGCGACTTTCGCAAGGAGGGCAGCGACGGTGTGCGCTGGGTCGGGTGAGCTCATGACCGAACCCATCACGGCTACGCCGTGGGCGCCGGCCTGCAGGAACGACGCGGCGTTGTCTTCGTCGACGCCGCCGAGGGCGAAGACGGCCGGCAGGGGCCCGTGGACACAACGAGCTTGCGCCAGCACGTTGCCGAAGCCGACCGCGCCCAACGACGGCCCATAACCGGGCTTGGATCGGGTCGGGGCGACCGGTGACAGGGTGAGGTAGTCGCAGCCTTCTGCGGCTGCGCGGAGCACCTCGTCGGCCGAATGTGTCGAACGCCCCAACAATGCAGGCCTCGTAGCCGGGATCGGGTCGGCGCTGCGCAGGTGCAGCCCGCCCGGTCGGGAGGTCGCCTCCGGTGGCGCCGCTGACGCCAGGAGCAGGACGCCGCCCACGGATGAGAGCAGCGCCTGCACCTGGTCGGAGAGACGGGCCCGGACGGGGGTGGGCAGGTCGCGTTCTCGCAGTACGACGGCCCGCGCGCCGCCCTCGACCGCGGCCCGCAGGGTACTGACCAAGTCCCTGCCGGCAGGCAGCATCGCGGCGTCGGTCAGCACGAGAAGCCGCGGCAGCATCCGGGCCGAGCTGCCGTGGCTCGAGATCATCCCTGGATCACAGCCTCGGTCGGTGAGGATGCCCGGGCGAACCGGCGCACCGGGATACGGCCGGCCGTGCGGGCCAGGCGACCGGCGAGCACGGCGTGCTTCATGGCGGTGGCCATCGCGGCGGGGTTCTCAGCGCGGGTGACCGCGCTGGCGATGAGGACGGCGTCACAGCCCAGCTCCATGGCCAGTGTGGCGTCGGACGCGGTGCCGATCCCGGCGTCCAGGACCACGGGCACGTCGACGGCGTCGCAGATCATCTCGATCGCGTGGGGGTTACGGATGCCCAGGCCGCTGCCGATAGGTGAGCCCAGCGGCATGATCGCGGCGCAACCGAGGTCGGCCAGCCGGCGGGCGAGCACCGGGTCGTCATTCGTGTAGGGCAGGACCGTGAACCCGTCATCTACGAGACGCTCAGCGGCATCCAGCAGCTCGACCGCGTCGGGCAGGAGCGTGATGTCGTCGGCGATGACCTCGAGCTTGACCCAGGTCGTTCCGAGAGCCTCCCTGGCCAGCTTGGCCGTGAGCACCGCATCCCGGGCCGTGTAACACCCGGCGGTGTTGGGCAGCAGCCGCACCCCGGCGCGGTTCAGGACGGCCAAAACACTGTCGCCCGCGGTCAGCGAGACCCGCCGGATCGCGACCGTGACCAGAGCCGACCCCGACGCGCGCACGGCGCTGTCCAGGGTCGTCAGGCTGCTCGCCCCGCCGGTGCCCAGCAAGAGCCGAGAGGACAGCTCCTGCCCGGCGATGACGAACGGGTCCGGTACCGAACTCACCACCGGTGCAACCGAACTCATATCGGTAACGGTCATCTCAACCACCCTGAAAGGCGGTGACGACCTCGACCCGCGCATCGGGAAGGACCCGCATGCTCGCCCATACCGAACGAGGGACGACCTCGCTGTTCATCGCCAGCGCGACCCCCCGCTCTGGCAGTGAGAAGATCACGACGAGCTGGTCCAGAGTGGTCCCGTCCGCGATCTCGTGGCAGGAGCCGTTCAGCGTGATGGTCATGCGATGCCTTCCGTGACGTCGTGAGCTGAGCGTGAGAAACGTTGTGGTGCAAAAGGTTCGATGACCTCGGACATAGGGAGATCCGAGACGAGGCGATGGAGGGCGTCGCTCGTGGTGGGAGCGAGCAGCACGCCGCCGCGGCCATGCCCTGTTGCCACAAGCAGACCCGGCAGCGGGGTGTAACCGATCAACGGCCCGTTGTCGGGGGTACCGGGTCGGCACCGGGCGAGCGCCTCGACCAGCTCGAGCTCGGCGACCTCGGGCACGACCTCGATCGCGGTGCGCAACAAATGGTGAGCGGCACCGGCCGTCACGGTGAGGTCGGCCCCGACCTCTTCCATGGTTGCTCCGACAACCAGCTCACCGTTGCCGCGGGGAACGAGGTAGACCTTCTCCCCGTGAACCGTCGCGCGGACGGTGCGCTCCATCAGCCCGATAGCTCCTGCCAGCCGCAGGATCTGGCCCTTAACCGGGCGGACCGGGTAACGCGCGCAATCCGGGAGCCCGGGAACGTGAGCAGAGCCGTCGCCCGCCGCCAGGATGACCAGGTCGGCATCGTGGACCGGCGCCATCCTAGAGGTCAGATCGCCGACATCGACGCGGCGAACCCCGACCGCTCGCCCGTCAACGGTGACCAGGCCGACCCGCTGGCGATGGATCCGCACACCGGCGCGCTCGGCTGCAGCGAACAGTGCACGCACGACCAGGCGGTTGTCGACGCTGTGGTCGCCCGGGACTTGGAGGGCCGAACTTATTCGAGGCGAGAGCGCGGGCTCCAGCGCGCGCGCCTCACGGGAGCTCAGTCTGTGGTGCTGCAGGTCATGACGGGCGAGCAGGTCGGCGACCCGCCCCAGGCCGATCGCGTCGTCGGTGTCGAAGCCGACCCACAGCGCGCCCTGTTCGCGTAGCCCGACATCTACGCCCGACGCCTGGGTCAGCCGGGCCGCGAACTCGGGCCATGCCAGCACCGAAGCCAGGCCGAGAGCCAGGAGCTCCGGTTCCTCATACGCCGCCTCGCACACCGGGGCGAGCATGCCGGCGGCGGCATGTGAAGCCCCCAAACCCGGCTGATCGTCATGGATCTCGACGGCGCATCCGTCCTGCGCCAGGGCCCACGCGATGCTGAGCCCGATCACCCCGCCGCCGATGACGGCGACCCGGACATCAGGGCGCTTGCCGGGCATGTGGACCTTGGTGCGGAATCGATGGGCATCGGTCATGAGGTTCTCCTGGGTGCTGGGTGCTGGGTGCTGGGTGCTAGGTGGTGGGTCGGCTGGTGAAACACGTGTGCCGGATGGGTCCTCGGCTTCAGCCGAGGCGATGCTCAGGCTCCGGGGGCGGCGTGGTCGCGTGGCCGATCGAGCGGCCACCACCCTCAACTGCCGCGGTTGTGACTTTGGCCAGTAACGAGGTGGGCAACGTATGTGCCCGTGCGGGAGGCGGCAACCTCGATGCGGGCGTCCACGAGGACCAAAGCACTGCACGGCGCAGCGACAGGTCTAACCGGGCGGGTCAGGCCCAATCGGGCAAAGTCGTTTGCGTCCCTGTCCCGCCACTGCATGGCGGGGGCGCTTCGTTGACGGGGCCCCACGTATGTCTTCGACCGGGTCACGGCCGCCGCGAGTGTCCGTGACGATGTGCAGCCCGGGACGGAGACGTGTGCTGGACGCCTCGGGGTGGGACGAGCCGTCATGTCAGGGGCGAAGGTGATCTGGACGCTAACCGAAAATGACATCGGACTCCCGTAACTCCCTGCGCCGGCATGATCCGGATCAGGTATGGACGGTCGGGGCTGCGTCAGCCCCCTCTCAGCCCGATGCGCCGGACTCCCGTGAAGGACGGCGTGAACGTAACAGCAACTACCAGGGAGCGTCAAGCGTTCCGCGCAATCACCCGGCTCCTGCACGCGTCCTAACTTGCTTTGCTTTCAGGAGGAGGTGACCTCATGACATCTGGATCTGCACGACCAATATCCATGCGGCCAGCGTTGATTTGCCTTCCGCAAGGCTTGCCTCGACCGTCAAAGATCTGTCGCATTGCGCGCTGGCGACCCAGATGCCCCGGCGTTGTCGACGGCACAGAATCAGGACGAGCCTGAGTTAGCTCATGGGGGTCTTCGGGCGTCAACTTTGGCTCAGTACCTGGGCTGGGCAGGGTCGACATCCCGGACCCACGCGAGCACTCCGCCCTGCAGACTGCGCACGTCCGGGTGTCCGGCCTCAGTCAGGATCCGTGAGGCCTCCTCCGAGCGGCCACCCACCTTGCAGAAGATGACGACCGGCTGGTCGAATGGAATTTGCGGAACCGCTGCCCCGGAACGGAATTCGTCCAGATGAATCGCCCGAGCTCCGGGGATGCCGGCGATCGCTTGCTCCTGGGTCCCGCGCACATCAACCAACAGGACACCCGAGGTGGCACCCCTGCCAGAGAGCAGATCGGCCAATTCCAGGGCCGAGATCTGGGCCACCGCGGAGCCTGCGGCTGCTGGAACCGAGCTACCGAAGGCTCCCGCTCCGACAGACGGGGGCACCGCGCAGAAGGCCTGGTAGTCGATCAGCTCGGTGACGGCCGGGTGGTCACCACAAACGGCGCAGTCAAGATTCTTGTGCACGGTAAGCACATCCCAGCTCTGACGCAGGGCGTTGTGGACCATCAACCGGCCCACCAACGGATCCCCAATGCCGACAATGAGCTTCACCGCTTCGGCCGCCTGGATGGACCCGATGGCCGAACAGAGGACCCCGAGCACACCACCCTCGGCGCAGGATGGAACCAGACCAGGTGGTGGCGGCTCGGGGAACACACAGCGATAACAGGGGCCATGGCGTGCCCACCAGATGCTCGTCTGACCGTCGAAGCGATAGATCGACCCCCAGACATCCGGCTTGCCCAGCAAGACGCAGGCATCGTTGAGCAGATATCGGGTCGGGAAGTTGTCCGTCCCATCCAGGACGAGGTCATAGTCGGCGATGATCTGCAGCGCGTTTGTCGAGTCGATCCGGACGTCGTGCCGTACGACTTTTGCCAGGGGGTTGACCGATGCCAGCCGCTCGGCGGCGGACTCGGATTTCAGCCGGCCGACGTCGGCGACTCCGTGGACCACCTGCCGCTGCAGGTTCGACAGCTCCACGACGTCGGCATCAACCACACCGATGGTTCCGACACCGGCCGCCGCGAGGTACATCAGTGCCGGGGACCCGAGACCCCCCGCACCGACGACCAGCACCCGTGCGTTCTTGAGACGGCGCTGACCCTGCCTGCCCACCTCGGGGATGAGCACGTGCCGAGCGTAACGCTCTATCTCCAGCGTGGACAGCGTCGCCGACGGCCCGACGAGGGGTGGGAGGCCCATGCGGGCGAGGCTACTCCGTTCTCCGAGGACGCCGGGCGTGGTCACGACCTCACGAACCTTCCGAGCTAGGTGACATACCTGTGCAAGCAACATGCTGATTGCCAAACTTCGTCGGATGACTGTCGAGCAGGCCGACCTGAAGTACGTCGATTCAGTGACGATCGACCGGACGCTACCGCAGGCCGGTCGGCTGCTGCCCGGTGAGCGGCTAGAAGTCGTCGACGTCGCCAACGGCAACCCCCTGACAACCTATGGGATCGAGGGCGAACCTCCCGTCAAGCAGCAGGACACGGCGGCTGGTTGTCGCAAGCGTCGTGCAGGTGCTGATGGAGTGCCGCGGTGGCCGGTGGTCGCCATCGTCGCGGCCGGCATCGCGATGGTGCTCGAACCCGCTCAGACGGGCCAAGTCTCCTGGCGCCAGGCCGCGTCCCAGAACATCCACTCGTAGCGCGAGGCCGTTGCGAACGCCTCATGCATACGCTCGACCGTCGCCGGATCCGCCAGGGCCGCCAGGCGATCAAGGATCTGCTTCGCCCGTTCGGTCGACGCAGCGAACTCTGGGTCACCGTAGGTACTGACCCAGTCGCCATACGGGTGTCGCGTGAGGTCACCGAGGCGTTCCTTGATGCGACGTCCGACATCCTCGTAGATCCAGAAGCAGGGCAGGATTCCCGCGGCCAGGACCGGGTAGTTGCCGGCGGTTACGAGCGAGAACAGATACGAGGTGTATGCCGTACACGTGGGCGACCTGGTGATCGCTCCGAAGTCGGCCACGTGCGCGGCGTGGAGCTCACGCTCCACGATGACGGTCGTGGTGGCGCTGCGGGCCCAGAAGAGCAGCTCGTCGGCGGCGGTCGTCTGGCTCGCCGCCGCGGCCAGGACCCGGCCGTAGGCGGCGAGGTAGTGCGCGTCTTGAGCCATGTAGTAGATGAACGTGTCGCGGGGGAGGCTACCGTCCTCCAGGCCGGTCAGCAGGGGCAGCTCCTCAATCGCCTTGCGAATGAGGGTGATCGCCCCCCAGGCATTTTGCGAGAACGACATCAGTGACTCCAGATCTGGTGGAAGTGGTGAACGGGTCCGTGGCCCTGGCCTATCTCGAGCGAGTTCGCGGCGGCGAGCGCCGCAGTGAGATAGCTCTTGGCATCCATTGCGGCTTCGAGCCAGGAGTCTCGTTGGGGGCGTAGGGCCGCCAGGGCCGAGGACAGCGTGCAGCCGGTGCCATGGGTGTTGACGGTGTCGATTCGCGGTCCGCGAAGCAACTCCTCACCGTCGACGTCAAGCAACAGGTCCACGGCCTCCTGGCCACTGTCGCGATGGCCGCCCTTGATCAGCACACGGCGCGCGCCGGACTCCTGCAGCGCGACTGCGTGACGTCGCATCTCGGGCAGCGTGCTGGCAGGTCGGGTGTTGAGCAGGGCCGCTGCCTCGGCGATGTTCGGAGTGATGATCGAGGCGAGCGGCAACAGGTCACGCACCGCCTGGATGGCATCGTCGTCGAGCAGCCGGTCACCGCTGGTGGCGACCATCACCGGGTCAAGAACAATGTGGTCGACATGATCATGGCGCAGCAGGAAGTCCCGGACGGCGGCGACGATCTCGGCGTTTGCGAGCATGCCGATCTTGATAACGTCGAGGCGGACGTCCGCGACCAGGGTCTCAAGCTGCTGTGTGACGAAATCGGTTGGTACGACATGCACTCGGGTAACGCCCACAGTGTTCTGGGCGGTGAGCGCGGTGATCACGGAGGTGCCGTAAGCACCCAGCGCAGAAAACGTCTTGAGGTCGGCCTGGATGCCGGCACCGCCAGACGGGTCGCTGCCCGCGATGGTCAGTGCGACAGGTGGGCGGCTCATCGCGCGCCTCGGCCCCAGGCTGCGCGCAGCGCGCTCGTGGCAGCCGCCACGTCAGGCTGGCCGCAGATGGCGCTGACGACGGCGGCACCCGCGACTCCTGACCGACGGACCTCAGGCAGGCGCTCGAGGTTGATCCCGCCGATGGCCACGCAGGGCCACGGGCTGGCCGCCGCGAGCTGGCGAAGTCGCTGCACGCCGCCCGGCGCCGCCGCGTCGAGCTTGGTCACCGTCCCCCAGACTGGTCCCACGCCGAGGTAGTCCAGCGTCTCTTCGCCATGTTCGCGGGCGGCCGCGACGTGCTCCGCGGTCTGCGCAGACAAGCCTAAGTATGCTGCGGGGCCGAGAAGTGCTCGAGCCTGCCCGATGTCAAGGTCGCACTGCCCGACGTGTCCGCCTTGGGCGTGCATAGCCTCGACGAGGTGAACGCGGTTGTTGACGATCACGGGGACCCAGGTGCCCAGCAGAACCGCTAGCAACTCACGGCCGAGGCCGACCAGCTCGTCATCCGTGGCGTCCTCGTCACGGAGCTGCACTAAGCTGACCCCCGCGCTGACCGCCGCCGACACCGTCGCGGCCACACCGAACTGGCCGCACATGGCTGTGTCGGTGACCAGGTAGATCGACAGGTCCAGTGGCGGGCGGGCCATCCTCAACTGATCCTCCACGCATTCGGTTGGTCGTGTTGCTCGGTCAGTGCGTTGTGCAGGAGGACGACAGAGGCGCCGCCCAGCCCGCTGACCTTCTCTGCTGTTGCGTCGGCGACCACGGTCAACGTGGCGGTCGCCGCCGCAGACGCGACCACAGTATCCGGCGCCACGGCCACGAACGCGGCCATCAGCGCACCGAGTGCGCAACCGACACCGTGGTGCGTCGAATATCCCTGCCGGACATGGGATTCGGGATGATCCCTATGGCGCTGCTGTCAACCACGGGGGCCGGATCCGGGCGGTGCGAGTTCATCTGTCTCATCGTTCACCTCGTGTAGTTAGAGGCCGGAGTGATCCAAGCCATGGTCCATGTCTATGTGGATGAGACAACGGAGTGCGAGAGTTGCATCGGGTTGCATTTGTGGTCAGTGGTAGACAAGCCCGCCGCGACCGAACATCCGGTCGAAGTCACCCGGCGCGATGGTGAGTCGCTCGTCCTCATGTCGGAGAGTGAGGATCGCGCACGCAACTCACTGCTGGAGTTGGCGGCTCAACTCATCGCGGTCTCCACAAACTGTGAGGGCACTCTGGCTGAGCGGATGAGCGATCGCTTCCCGTGGATGCTTGCCCTCAGTGTCGAAGATCGGGAGCTTTGCACAACTGAGATCCTGGCTGCGGCACGGGCATCGTTCGCCACGAAGCAGCCTCATCTGGCGATAACTGAGTTGACCGCCTGGCGAGAGACGGCGACTGCCATGGCTGCCGGCCTCGGCAAGACACGTGTTGAGTGGCTCGATGAGAACGACGCTGAAACCGTCGCCCGTC
>PMJN01000305.1 GCA_003157445.1 Micrococcales bacterium | reverse complement strand
ATGACCTCGCCGTTGGCGGTGCGGACCTTGGTGGTCCGCAAAGTCACGTCCTCGACGGTGCCGATGACGCCCTCGGAGACCCAGGGACCCGCGATGCTGATGAGGTCACCAAAGCCGTACTGGCGCTCGGCGATGATGAAGAAGCCGGCGAGCAGGTCCTGGACCAGGCGCTGCGCCCCGAAACCGAGAGCCACCCCCACCACGGCCGCCGGCGCGACCAGGCTGGTCGTCGTTATGCCCACGAGAGGGGCGATCTGCACCGCGGAGACGCAGTACACGATGACAAGAACCGTCCAGCTGAGTACCTGAGCCAGGGCGTGGCGGTGCTTGGCGGCCTCCGAACGGACCAGCGCATCTGACTCGGCGTCGTTCGCGTCGATGCGCTTGATGATCGTCGTCTTGAACCAGGTCGTGAATCTTGTCAGCAGGATGGCACCGACGACGATCAGTATGATCACCAGGCCAGGGCCACCGCACCACCCAAGGAAATTCAGGAGCGCCGTCTTTAACGGGGACAACATGACTCCATCATGGTCCCCCTCGTCAAACGCTCTTTGGCTGGTGCACCGCCTTGGACGCGCAGTCAGCCCGTTTGCATCGCCGTGATGATCGCGATGGCCTTGGTGAGGTGGTGGCCGTCATCGTCCTGGACCGCCCGCAGGCCATCTGAGCCTCATTGAGAATCGACCAGGCCTTGGGCTCGTTGCTCGTCCAGACCCGCGCACGGCACAGATGATCGAAGGCAGCGTGGCCGGGGCGCGTGCGAGTTTGTGGCCGGCGCCCCAGTGCTGCCACTGGATGAGTGTGACGGCGTTGGCCGGATCGGCCTCCGGTGGCCACCCCAGTGCTGGCGGGCCACAGATGCTCATGGCAGGGGTCGGCGTGGGCCCAGGGCCTTGGCAGTGGCGGAGGAGCCGCCGCGACGGCGCACGGCCAGCACCAACGCTGCTGGCAAGTATTGGGTTCACCCACCTGGCTCATCGGTGGTCCAGAGGACGTGCTTCGGGATCTGCGACGCGACATTTTGGGCTTCGCGGCGCAGAATCGATGATTTAATGGCGCTCCGCTATGGCTACGAGGGCTGCGTTGTGCCCGGTAGACTTCCGCCGACGACCACCGCGGGAGAATACGCGCGGCGTGGCGTCATCTTTGAAAAGGGAGCGGGAGGCGTCAGTTGAGTATTCAGGAACGAATTCAGCACGTTCTGCGCGACCTTCAGGGCACAGTGCAAGCCCCCGGTCCCATCGGTGAGCTCGGGCTCATGATCGAGGATGTTGCGGTGACCCCTGCGGGCAAGCGCCGCCTGGTCCGGATCTGGCTTGATCGTGATCTGGCCGGTTTGGATCCTGATGATGAGTCCAGCATGATCGAACCGCTCTCACTGGACGAGGTCGCCGATGCCACACGCGTCATCAGCGTCGGCTTGGATGCCTCCGATGCGTTGGGAGAAGCGCCCTACGTTCTGGAAGTCGGATCGGCCGGTGTTGACCGCCTGCTCACGCAGCCGCGTCACTTCCGCCGTAACGTCACCCGGCTCGTGCAGATCGAGCGAATCGAAGACTCAGATGGCGGCGGGCTCACGGGCCGCCTCATTGCTGCAGGGCCCGCCGCGGTAACAGTGCTGGTGGCGGCCTCCAAGAAAGAGCCAGAGATCACCATGCACATTCCGTATGCCGACATCGCTCGCGCCCAGGTGCAGGTCGAGTTTGCCCGTGTTACCACAGAGGAGGAAGGCTGATGGATATCGATCTGACCGCATTGCGTGGCCTTGAGCGTGAGCGGGACATCTCCCTGGACGTCATCATTCCGGCGATCGAACAAGCGATGCTTGTGGCCTATCACCGCACCGAGGGAGCCCGGCGCATCGCCCGCGTAGAGCTCGAACGCAAGACCGGTCACGTGACCGTGTGGGCGCGGGACGAGGGTGTCCTGGACCCGGAGACCGGAGAGCGCTCCGAGCCCGGCCCCGAGTTCGACGACACTCCCGCTGGTTTCGGGCGAATCGCGGCTTCTACGGCTCGCCAGGTCATCGTGCAGCGACTGCGCGACATCGAGGATGAGGCGATCATGGGCGACTTCCATGGCCGTGAGGGTGACATCATCACCGGCGTGATCCAGCAGAGTAGCGACCCCCGCTATGTGATGGTCGACTTTGGTGAAATCGAGGGGTCGTTGCCCCTGGCCGAGCAGGTGCCGGGGGAGAAGTACATCCACGGTCAGCGGCTGCGTTGTTACGTGGTCAGCGTGAAGCGTGCTCAGCGGGGGCCCCAGATCAGCCTGTCGCGCACCCATCCCAATCTGGTGCGCAAGTTGTTCGAGCTCGAGATCCCCGAGGTTGCCGATGGCACTGTCGAGATCGGGGCGCTGGCCCGCGAGGCAGGGCACCGAACAAAGGTGGCGGTGCACTCCAAGGTCCCTGGTGTCAACGCCAAGGGTGCCTGTATCGGTCCGATGGGGGCACGGATCCGGGCAATCATGACCGAGCTGCATGGCGAGAAGATCGACATTGTGGACTTTTCGGAGGATCCCGCGACATTTGTGGCGGCGGCGCTCTCTCCGTCACGGGTCAACTCCGTGGAGATCGTCGATCCGGAACTACGTTCGGCCAAAGTGGTCGTGCCTGACTACCAGCTCTCGTTGGCCATCGGCAAGGAAGGTCAGAACGCGCGACTCGCCGCCAAGCTGACAGGTTGGCGCATCGATATCCATTCTGACACCGCGCCCGCTCACGCTAGTGGGGCCAGGAAACCCGAGCCTGGCACAGACCCTGGGCGCCAGGCGCTAGAGTAGTGACTATCGAACGGTTGCGACGGATCAGTCAGCGGCCTCCCTTGCGCATGGCACGAACGTGTGTGGGTTGCCGTCGTCGTGATGTTCGATCAGCACTTCTGCGAGTTGTGGCGGAGTGGAGCGACACCGGTGGGCGTTCTGCCAGGGTCGTTGCCGATCCGCGGCTGCGGTTGCCAGGGCGTGGCGCTTGGTTGCACCCGACACCGGAGTGTTTTGATCTCGCAGTACGGCGAAAAGCGTTCGGGCGGGCTTTGCGAGTCAAGGTCCACCTCGAGGTGGCCGCCGTGGGCACATACATCGGCGCCCACGAGCAGTCCGGCGTCAAGGCTGTCGGCTCCACCCTGGAGCAGGCAGTTCAGCAGGTTCCTGAATTGAAAGCGGGTTTGAAGCTGATGAGCACCCGATGAGCACCCGATGAGTACTCAGCGATGAGTAACACCCAGTTCTAAAGACGGCCCGCGCTTCATTTCGAACCTCGGGCCACAGACGAGGAGAAACGTGGCTAAGGTCCGGGTCTACGAGCTCGCAAAAGAGCTCGGAGTCGAGAGTAAAAC
>PMJN01000461.1 GCA_003157445.1 Micrococcales bacterium | reverse complement strand
CGTGAAGCGAGGATCCATGGCGAAGATGGCTTCTATGAGGAACTGGACGTCTGGGTCGTCTTCGATGACGACCAGGATCCTGGCCGATGTCGGCCCGGACCCGTTGCCCTCGCTGAGTTCAACCATCGAATCACCGCTGGTCATTGCTCTCGCCTCGCTCGGTGGTGCCGGATCCCTTGGGGGATTCGATCTCCTTCTTCAGTTCGATTACGTTCAGCACACCCTCGATACTTATCTGCTGGAACCGCTCCAGCTCGTCCAGGCGCATCTGCTCCTTGGCCTGCTGCTCGGCAATCTCCGCTCGGGCCTGCATCTGATTGGTCACATCGTCGGCGGCGGCGAACACCCCAAGTATCTTCCCGGTGGTGTCGCGGTGGGCCGAGGCGTTGCACAGAACCTCGGTGAGGGTCTCATCCCGGTGTCGCATGTTCAGCGGGTAGTCGACGGCCGTTCCTTCGGTGGACATTAGCTGGTAGCTTTTCTCAGCTCTTTTGGGATCGGTGAGGTACTGGGAGAGGTCGGTCTCGATGATGGCGGCGCGCTTCCGCGTTCGAGCGTGCGGGCTCAGGGCGGCGGATCTGCCGATGATCTCCTGGCTCTGATAGCCGAACAGCCTTTGGGCGGTGGGGTTCCAGTTCGCAATGACTCCATGCAGCGTGGTGCTGATGGTGGCTTCCCCGATGAACTCGATGACGGCCGGCAGCCGGTTCATCTGCGCACGTCCCTGGCCTGGCTTCTTGGGCTCTGTCATGACGCGAACCGCTGCGATCACCGGGCGGCCGTCCTGCTTGTGCAGGTGGGACGAGGACACCTCTATTGGGAACTGGGTGCAATGGTGGCGGCGCTCCCTCACCTTCAGGCCCGACCGCATGGTCTGGTTCTTGGGGTGGGTGTTGAAGCCCTCCCGGTGCACCTGGTGGATTCGCCGTGCGGACTGCGGCACCAGCACCTCGACGGATAAACCAAACAAGTCGTCAGGGTCATAGCCGAACAGCAGTTCCGTCTGATGGTTCACAGACTGGATCATGCCTGCGCTATCCGCGCCCACCAAGGCATCAGGCTCTGCATCCAGCAGGCCTTCGACGTTGGCAGTCGATGAAAGCATCTATCTCCTTTGGCCAGTTCCGCCACTGCGCTCTGTTGATTCTCACAATAGCGACAACAAGTTCGTGAGTTGCTGCGCCAGGGGGAGTAGTTCCCCGGTCTCTGTCTTGAGCAGAAATGCGTCAATGTCGGGCTGGTTGACAACTCGGGCCTGAAGGTCTGCATGGGCCGTGAACAGAATGATCTTCGCCAACGGTGCTACTTCTTTGAACAGCGGAACGGCATCGACCCCTGTCAGCGGGCCCGCCAGGCGGTCGTCGAGCACGATGATCTCCGGTTCGGTTGTTCGAGCAAGCTCAAGGGCGTCCTCGGCCGAATCGGCCAGCCCGGCCACGAAGAAGCGGGGATCCATGGAAAAGATGGTCTCGATCAGAGACTGGATGTCCGGGTCGTCCTCGACGATGACGACGGATTTCATCGGTGGGACCTTTCGTCGGTGGGCAGCAAGACAATGAAACGCGAACCGTGAGGAAGGTTCGGCTGGTATTCAGCCTGGCCACCGTTGGCCTCGGCCAGGCCGCGCACGATCGACAGTCCGAGGCCCGTGCCCTTTTTCTCCCTGGTGCTCGGGTCGTCGGCCCGGGCGAACTTCTCAAACAACTTGCTCGTGAACTCGGCCGGCACGCCCGCGCCATGATCGATAACTTGGATCTCGACCATCTCAGCGATTCTGGCCGCCTCGATCCGAACGGGCGGCTCGCCGTACTTGAAGGCGTTCTGCAGGTAGTTGTCGATGATGCGGCTCAGGTGGGATGGGTCGGCCCGCACGACCAGATCTGGCGAACAGGACACCGTCACGCTCGCGGTGTCTTGTTCGCTGGCCACATTCGCGGTGTCCCGCCCGCTGGCCGCCAGGCATTGGGTGATGGCTTCCCGTAGCACGACTAGCTCAGGCTGGGTGTTCAACACACCGCCCTCGATGCTCGACAACGTGAGCAGGTCATTGACCAGCCAGGTCAGCTTGTGGGACTGACGGTCGATCGTGGTGGCAAACTGCAGTCGTTTCTCCTCACTGAGGGTGTCCCAGTTCTTTGCCAGCAGCGACGAGAAGCCAACCATCGAGGCGAGCGGCGAGCGCAGGTCGTGCGCGGCGGTGGCAATGAAACTCCGCATCGCCTCGTTGACTTCCCGCAGCTCAACGTTGCTCCGGTCGACCTTTCTTCGTTCGGCCTCCAGATCGTCCAGCATATTGATGAGGGCTTTCTGGGTGGACTCGAGTCGGGCCTTCTCGGTCTCGAGGTCCTCGAGGATATTGAGCATGGCGCGTTGGTTTGCACCCTGTTTCTCTTGCTCATCTCCGGCGTCGCTCAGGATGTTGAGGATTGCCCTGGTGTAGTTGCTCTGCTCGTCCGGCCCCGCGGCGTCCAGCCCATGTGCTGACGGGCCGTCTTGTTGACCGGTGGCCCTAACGGTTGTTGTCATCGCTCTCACCTCCATCGGCAGGGTTGTGCTTCTTGAGATATTCGATCTGCTTCTTGANNTCGGCAATCTCTCTTTGGACTTGCATCTGTTTGGTCACATCGCGGGCTGCGGCGAACACGCCCAGCAAGCTTCCGACGCTGCCGGTAGACCGAGGCGTTGTACAGGACGTCGGCAAGGGTCCCGTCCCGGTGGCGCAGAGTCAGCGGGTAGTCAAAGACAGACCCCTGTTCGAGCACCTGCTGGTAGCCCGGCCTGGCCTGGGCGGGGTCGGTGAAGTAGTCGGAGAAGTCGGTGCCGATGAGTTTGTCGCGGCGCAGGTCGGTGGCCTTGACCGTGGCCTCGTTGACGTCGGTGGTCGTGCCTTGCGGGCTGATTGTCGCTAGTGGGTCCAGGGCTGCCTCGATCAGGCTCCGGGCGTGCTGGGCTGACTTTCGCAGCTGGGTCACATCCCGGGCTACGGCGAAGACCCCGAGCACCTTTCCCTCGGTGTCGCAGTAGAGCGACGCGTTGTACAGGACTTCGGTGAGTATCTCCTGGCCGTTTTGGTGGCGCATGGTGAGCGGGTAATCGGTCACAGTCCCCTGCTCGAACACCCTCTGGTAGCCCTCTTCTGCCTTCTCCGGGTCGGTGAAGTACTGCAAGAAGGAGGTCCCCATGAGCTTGTCCCGGCGAACCCCTTTCAGCTTGACGGTGGCCGCGTTGGCGTCGGTGATGGTGCCCTGTGGGCTGATGGAGACCATGGAGTCCTGGCTCGCCTCGATCATGGAGCGGACGAGTTCGGAGGCCTTCTCTTGCATGGTCAGGTCGCGGGCGATTCTCGAGACGCCGATGATCACGGCGCCGGCGTCGCGCATCGGTGAGGCGGTCAAAGAGATCCGGACCAACGTTCCGTCCTTGCGGACAGCGGTGGTGGGGTGGTGCTCGACATGGCCGCCGGCTTTGATCTTGCCGACGACGGCCTCGATGTCGCCAAACCGATCCTTGGCACTGAGCAGGTCGGTGGACTTGCCGATGATCACCTGCAGCAGGCGATCCGGTACCAGTGTCTCCAGGTACGAGCCGGCCAGCTCGTCGCGGTCGTCGCCGAACAACGACTCGCTGTGGTGATTGACAGACTGGATCACCCCAGAGGTGTCCACCCCCACCAGGGCATCAGGGACCGCTTCGAGAAGGTCTCGGAACTCGGTCCTTTGTGGCGGCATCTCTTGTTCTCCTTGGCCAAGTCCACCGTTGTGGGTCTGGGAAAGCTCAGATGAGTGACAATATTTTAGTCACTTGGTGGGTGTTTCTTCTTGAGGAACTCAATCTCTTTCTTGAGCTCGATCATCTTGAGCTCGCGTCCGACGGTCAGTCGCTGGAACCGCTCGAGGTCCGCGAGCCGGTCCAGCTGCATGGCTTGCTGATGGGCCGCCTCCCGCAGGGCCAGTATCTGTTTGGTCACGTCTCGGGCGGCGGCGAACGCGCCGATCACGCTCCCGCTGGCGTCGCGGTAGACCGACGCGTTGTACAGAACCTCGGTGAGTGTCTCCTTTCCGTCGCGGCGGCGCAGGGCCAGCGGGTAGTCCACCGCTGTTCCCTCTGTGAACACCTTCTGGTAGATCGCCTCGGCCTTCTGGGGGTCGGTGAAGTAATCGGAGAAGGAGGTTCCAATGAGCTTCTCGCGGGGGACGCCTGTGAGCTTGACGGTGGCCGCGTTGGCGTCAGTGATGGTGCCCTGTGGGCTGATGGAGACCATGGAGTCCAGGCTCGCCTCGATCATGGCCCGGGAGAGCTCGGACGCCTCTCTTTGGCTGGTCAGGTCGCGTGTGATCGCGGACGCGCCGACGATGGCACCATTCTTGTCTCGCAGCGGGGAGAGCGTCAGAGCGATGGGAAACGCGCTTCCGTCTTTTCGGATGTGGACCGTCTCGAGGCTCTCGACTGGGCCTCCGGCACCGATTCTGGTCAGGGCGTCGCGGAGTTCGTCGACTCGATCCGGCTGACTCAGACGCCTGCCAGACGTGCCGACGATCTCCTGTTGTGAATAGCCGTACAGCTTCTCGGCCGCCGGGTTCCAGCTCGTGATGATGCCGTCCAGCGTGCTGGTCGTGATGGCTTCCCCGCTGGAGTCGATCACTGCTTCGATGAGCTGGGCTGCCTCAAGCATCTTGTTCTGGGCTGTCGCGTCGCGAGCGATCGTGGATGCGCCGATGACTGTGCCGCTGGAGTCGCAGATGGGTGAGACGGTCAACAAGGCCGGGAACATTGTTCGGTCCTTGCGCACACGTACGGTCTGAAGATTCTCGACGCTCTGGTTGGACCTGATCTTGTCCAGAATGGCGTTGAGCTGCTCGGTTTGATCCTGCGGGATGAGCAGGCCGCTGGACTTGCCAACGATCTCCGCCCGGGAGTACCCATACAGCCTCTCGGCGGCGGGGTTCCAACTGTTGATGATGCTGTCCAGCGTGGTGCTGATGATGGCTTCGCCGCTGAACTCGACCACCGCCGACAGCCGGATCATCTGGTCTCGCTCCGCATCGGTCCTTTCCCGTTCGCTCATATCGCGCACCGTCGCGATCATCACCGAGCCGTCTGCGGTGTCCATGGGCGAGAACGTGATGTCGATCGGGAACCTGGTGCCATCGGCTCGGCATCCGCTCAGCTTCAGGCCCGTCTGTAAGGGCCGGGTCCTTGGGGCGCCATGACTGCCGTCCCGCAGGACCTCGTGGACTTTGCGGACATGCTCAGGCACGAGCTTGTCGATGCGGGCTCCGACCACGTCGTCGCGCAGATAGCCGAACAACGACTCTGCCTGGTGGTTGACGAAGCGGATGACCCCAGATTTGTCCACTCCCACCAGGGCATCGGGCATCGCATCGAGCAGGTCCTCGAACCTCATCGTCTGCGAAGGCATCTGGTTCCCCTTCGAGCCATAACAGATAACCCGAGACTCGCAGCAACTCAAATCTCTGACAAGAACTCTACGCTGGTGTTGGCTAACAAGGCAGGGTGACGTGTTGTTGTCGTGGCAGCGTTCTTGATTCAGGGCATAGGAAAGCCTTGAACATACGCGTTTGTGGGTTTTCCGATGTGCTTAGGCCGTCACTTCTTAGGCCATCTCGTGTTAAGGCAGCACACCTTAAGACGTGATGGCCTAAGACACCACGTGGTGCCCCCGGCAGGATTCGAACCTGCGCTTCCGCCTCCGGAGGGCGGCGCTCTATCCCCTGAGCTACGGGGGCCAATTGCCTCGGAGGTTGAAAATCTTCCGTGGTTTGGCGCGCCGTTGAGGCTAGCAGCCTAGGCTTGTCATCATGGAATGGGGCCGTT
>PMJN01000105.1:3176-8003 GCA_003157445.1 Micrococcales bacterium | reverse complement strand
CTGCAGGGGTGTGTATCGGGCCTTCACGACATGGCCGGCGGTGGCGGCCGGGTCCGGTGGCAGACGGTCAGGGATTGCCACGATCAGAGCTAACCCACCCGTGCCCAGGCCGCGCTCCAGAGCGGTGACGTTGAGCAAGACACGGTCTCCAGGCCGGGGCATGCCGACCAGGGAGGTGTAGGCCAGTGCCGGGATCGTCTCGCCGCCAGGGCCCTCTGGTGTCAGGTCGGCTGATTTCACGTCGAAAATGGCTGCTCCAGGCCACTGTTCTGCCAGCCGCTGGACGGTTGCCTCGCGCCAATGGATCACGCCACGAACAGTAGTGCTGCCAGCACCCCACATGGGGCCCGGCGGTCCGGTAGCGTCGACCCTCATGAGCACAAAGTTCAATGCGGCAGACAAGACCGAACGTCTGCTCAACCTGGTGATCTGCCTGCTCTACACCCGCAAACCTCTGTCCAAGGCGAAGATCCGCGACGCGGTGCCGCAGTATGGCTCGAGTGCCTCCGACGAGGCCTTCGACCGGATGTTCGAGCGTGACAAGGACGAACTGCGCGAACTTGGCATACCCCTGGTGACCGAGCCCTACGACATATTGTTCGATGATGAGCCTGGATATCGAATAGATCGTCGCGAGTACGCCTTGCCGGAGATCTCCTTTGCCCCCGACGAACTCGCGGTTCTCGGCCTGGCCAGCCGGGCATGGACGCAGGCAAGCCTTGCAGGGCCCGCAGCCCAGGCGCTGCGCAAGCTTGAGGCTGCCGGGGTCGAAAGAGACGACTCCTCCCTGATCGGCATCGTGCCCATGGTCCGCACTGTTGAGCCTGCGTTTGAAGCCGTCAAGGACGCCGTGTTGGCGCGCACGGCAATGGCCTTCACCTACCGGACCGCGGGCACGAGTCAGGTGGCGACTCGCCACGTCCAGCCATGGGCGATTGCCTCCTGGCACGGTCATTGGTACCTCACCGGGTTTGACACAGACCGGCAGGCGTCGCGGGTATTCCGGCTGGACCGGATCCGGGGCGAGGTCGCCATCGAGGGCAAGCCCGCGTCGTACGAGGTGCCAGAAGGTCATCAGCCGAGCGCGATGATCAGGTCCGTGGCCGTTGCACGTGAACCCCAGCCAGCAGCCCTGCAGGTACGAGTGGGCGCCGGACACAGCTTGCGCAGGCAAGCCCACGCGACCGAAGCGGTCGACGACTCCTGGTCGCTGATCATCGTCGACTTCACCGACCTGGAGGCCTTTGCCGCCGAGATCTGCAGCTTTGGCCCAGATGTCGTCGTCCAGGGCCCCGCCGATCTGAGGCAGTCCGTGATCAGTCGGCTGACCGGGGCACTTGGTCCCGAGCCCGGCGGCCCAGGGCACCTGAGCGACGGGCGCATTACCCACGGGGCTAACCGATGAGTGTCAAGAAGCAGCCCGCTCAGAGGAACTCTGGGCAAGCGAGCCGGGGTGCTCAACCATCGGAGTCAGCCACAGCCCGGCTTTCGCGGCTGTTGACGATGGTGCCGTGGCTGCTCAACCGGCAGGGTGTCGAGATCGAGGAGGCTGCACGTGAGTTCGCCGTGACGCCGGCCCAGGTCGAGGCAGATCTGGCGCTGTTGTTCCTGTGTGGCACGCCGGGGGGCTATCACGGTGATCTGATCGAGGCCGAGTGGGAGAGCGGCCGGGTCTACCTCGCCAACGCGGACACCATCAACCGGCCTCTGCGCTTGGGTGTCAACGAGGCACTGGCCTTGATCGTGGGACTGCGCGCCTTGGCCGCGGTTCCAGGGATCGGCGAGCGTGACGCTGTGGTGCGTGCACTGGCCAAGCTCGAATCGGCCACCGGTTCGACTTCTGCAGGAACTTCGCGTATCCAGGTGCTGATCGATGAGGAGTCGGGCACAGAAACGCTTGCCCGGGCCAGGCAGGCGCTGGCTGCTCGTCGACGTGTCCACCTTCGCTACCTGGTACCCGGTCGTGATGAGTCAACCGAGCGCGATNNGACTCCGGGGTGTTCACCCCACATACCGATGACCAGCTCGTCAGGCTCGCGTTGGGACCCGGCGCGCTCTGGGTCAGCCAGTACTACCCGATCGAGAGCATGCAGCGGACCCCCGACGGGGGGGCGATCATCGACCTGCGGACCGCAGACACCGCCTGGTTGCGTCGCCTGATGTGGCAGCTGGGCCCCCACGCCACGGTCCTGGAGCCTGCGGAGCTGGGCCGTGAGGTCCGTTCGGGTGCGCGCCAGGCGCTCAATGCCTATGCCGCCCCCGCCGGGTCAACACGGGCAAGCCGATAGAGTCCCCATCATGTGGTGGGTGATCTGGATTTTGCTGCTCGTAGCGTCGGGGGTGTACCTCGGCATGCGCGTCCGGGGGCTGTGGGGTCATGCCAAGAGGTGCGGGTCCGAGCTCGCCGCCGCGCAGCGCAGCCTTGAGCAGGTGCAGGGCCAGCTGGAGATTCTCGGGGAGAGGCTCGCCGCGCCGCAGGACCTGGCGATCTTCGCCGGCCCGGTCACGGCTCGCATAAGGCGGAACCGCGCCAAGGCCGACAGCCGCCGGGCGCGCCGTCTACGTCGTGCGGTTTCACGCCCAGCGTGGGCCAAAGACATAGACTGATGCGTGAAGGGTAACCGGCACCGCGTTACCCGGGTTCCCTGTTTCAGATCACGAAAGGCTCTTTCTATGCGAGGTCTGTTCGAGGGTTGGCACTTTGTCATCCTCGCCTTGGTGGTCGTGGCTCTGTTCGGTTATAAGAAGATGCCGGACGCTGCGCGCAGCCTTGGCCGATCGATGCGTATCTTCAAGTCTGAGATCGAAGAGATGAAGAAGGAGGACACCACCCCCAGCGCCGCGAGCAGGGAGACGGTCAAGGGAGAGACGGTCTCTCCGGTCGCAGACCCGATCCAGGATCCGACCCGCAGGCCTGCGACGGATCCGGTCGATCGGGAGAAGCACGACCAGCCGCCGGCCTGAGCCCGCCCACACCAGCAGCGACCAGCCTGCGTCACCTGAGGATCCACTGACACATGGCAGCATTGCGGCATAAAGGCAAGACCGACGGACGCATGTCGCTGGCTGACCACCTGCGCGAGCTTCGGCGGCGGATCGTCATTTCCGCCCTGGCCATTGCCGCTGGCAGCGTGCTCGGATGGACCCAGTACGACCGGCTGTTCACCGCGATCATGGCTCCGCTGCGGGAAGTAGCTGCGCAGCGCCATGGTCTGGTGAACATCAACTTCGGGGGCATCACCCAGCCCTTTACCGTCCAGCTGCAGATGTCGTTCTTCCTGGGCGTCATCGTGGCCAGTCCGGTTTGGCTCTATCAGGTGTGGGGCTTCATCGTCCCGGGGCTGACCAAGCGCGAGAAGCGCACCAGCATGGTGTTCATCTCGGCCGCTGTGCCGCTGTTTCTGCTTGGGTGCTTCCTGGCGACCCGCGCGGTGCGCAGGGCGGTCGAGGTGCTGCTCGGCTTCACCCCCGCAGGAGCCGCCAACCTGCCTGACGCGGCGCTCTACCTGAACTTCGTGACCCGTTTCATCCTTGCTTTCGGTCTCGCCTTCCTTCTACCGGTGTTCCTGGTCGGCCTCAATGTGGCCCATGTCCTGCCCGCGCGCCTCATGCTCAAGGGCTGGCGAATAGCCGTCATGCTCATCTTCGTCTTCGCGGCGGTGATGACGCCGACCCCGGATGCCTGGACGATGCTTGCTCTGGCCCTGCCGATGATTGGTCTCTTCTTTGCCGCCGTGGGTGTTGCGACCCTGCTGGACAAGAAGCGCTCGCGCCGCGAGCCGGACTGGACCAAGGTCCCAGACGACGAAGCAAGCCAGCTGTAACATCCGGGCGTGACCAAGCGCATCGGGTTGATCGTTAACCCCACCTCGGACAAGGGTCGTGGCGGGGCACTGGGACTGCATGTCGCAGCCCTGCTGAAGGCCGGCGGTCATGAGGTGATCGACCTTTCCGACCAGAGCGCGACCGGCGCGCGCCAGCGCGCACTGGCTGAGATCGCGCGAGGGCTGGACGTGCTGGCAGTGACCGGGGGGGACGGCACCGTCAATCTTGGGGTCAATCTCTGCGCCGGCACCAAGACGGTTCTGGCCATCGTTGCGGCAGGGACCGGCAACGACATCGCGCGCGCCCTTCAGCTACCTATTCACGATGCGCTGGGCGCAGCAGAAGTCATCGCCGACGGCAGAGTTCGCGCCATCGACGCCGGCCTGCATACCGATGCCTACGGGGTGTCGCACTGGTTCGCCGGTGTCCTTGGGGCAGGGTTCGACTCGGTGGTCAATGAGCGTGCCAACAGCTGGGGGTGGCCAAAAGGTCGGATGCGCTACAACCTGGCGATCGCCAGGGAGCTGCCTGTGTTCAAACCGATCCCCTACGTCATCGAGGTCGACGGCGTCGCCCACCGCGCCCAGGCGATGCTGGTGGCCGTGGCCAACGGGCCGTCCTACGGCGGTGGCATGCGGGTGTGCCCGGACGCNNGCACCAGATCTCGACGATCGAGTTCCTCAAGGTCTTCCCGAAGGTGTTCAGCGGCCGGCATGTCGCCCACCCTGCGGTCCAGATTCTGCGGGGCAGACAGGTCCGCCTGGAGGCCGCAGCGATCGTCAGCTATGCCGACGGCGAACGCTTTGCCTCGCTACCCATGAGCTGCCAAAACGTGCCGGCTGCGTTGAACATCCTGGTCACTGGTCTCTGACGTAGCCTGAGCGACATGGCCACCTCAGCGGACGCCGCGTACCCCCAGCTCGATGAGTTTGCCAAGGGCTTCGACTTCCCGTTCGACGACTTCCAGTTGCAGGCGTGCCGGGCAGTCGCGGCCGGGGCGGG
>PMJN01000105.1:0-3072 GCA_003157445.1 Micrococcales bacterium | reverse complement strand
GGTCATGGACGAGGTGCACTACCTAGCCGACCGCTTCCGCGGTGCGGTGTGGGAAGAGGTGATCATCCACCTGCCCGAGGAGGTGCAGGTCGTCTCGTTGTCGGCCACTGTGAGCAACGCCGAGGAGTTCGGCGCGTGGCTCGGCGAGGTTCGCGGCGAGACGACGGTGATCGTCGAGGAGCACCGGCCGGTGCCGTTGTGGCAACAC
The DNA here is from genome assembly GCA_003157445.1 of Micrococcales bacterium. GTDB lineage: Bacteria > Actinomycetota > Actinomycetes > Actinomycetales > Dermatophilaceae > UBA4719. The sequence goes on along the minus strand of PMJN01000105.1, from coordinate 2,864 downwards.
ATGATGGTCGGCCAGGGCTTGTATGACCTGTTCACCGATGAGGTCTCAGCTGCCACAGGGGTCTCGGACCCGACCCGTGTCAATCCCGAGCTGCTGGAACGGATCCGGGGCGGTGACCCAGCCAGCGGACACGACGGCTTCGGACGCGCCCGAGATGGCGGCCGCGATAGTCGCGGCCACGACGGCCGCGGTCACGGACGGCGCCCAGCCCGTCCCGGTGGCCGGTTCGGAGGAGGGCCGAGCCGCTCTGAGGTNNATCCCACCGGTGGAAGGAGAGCGGATTCGTCGCACGGTCGAGGAGCGCATCCAGGCTCTGGCGAACGAAGACCTCGACGTGCTGGGCTACTGGGAGTTCGTTGAAGGCCTTACCCGCGGGTTCGCCGCCCACCATGCGGGGATGCTGCCGACCTTTCGCGAGATCGTGGAGGAGCTTTTCACTGCTGGCCGCATCCGTGCTGTGTTCGCCACCGAGACCCTGGCTCTGGGCATCAACATGCCGGCGCGCACTGTGGTCCTGGAGAGGCTGGTGAAGTTCAACGGCGAGGTGCACGCCGACATCACCCCGGCCGAGTACACCCAGCTGACGGGGCGCGCCGGGCGGCGCGGCATCGACGTCGAGGGTCACGCGGTCGTGCTGTACAACCGGGGTCTGGACCCACTCGCGGTGGGGGGCCTGGCATCAACGCGCACCTACCCCCTGAAGTCCAGCTTTCGCCCCACCTACAACATGGCGGTCAACCTTGTAGGCCAGGTTGGTCGCCAGAGGGCTAGGGAGATCCTGGAGACCTCGTTCGCCCAGTTCCAGGCCGACCGTGCCGTCGTCGGGATGGCGCTGACGGTCAAGCGCAACGAAGAGGCGCTGGCTGGTTACGCCGAGTCGATGACCTGTCATCTGGGGGACTTCACCGCATATGCCGCGCTGCGCAACGAGATCCGCGACATCGAGAAGGAAGCCGCCAAGGCCCGGTCGGCCAGCCGGCGGGCCGAGGCGGCGGTCAGTTTGGAAAAGCTGCGCCCCGGCGATGTCATCAAGATCCCCGGTGGGCGGCGCTCGGGCTACGCGATCGTCATACAGGGCAACGCCGGCGGCAAGAAGGAGAGCGCCAGCCCGACCGTGCTGACCTCGGACGCCCAAGTGCGCCGGCTCACTCTCATGGACGTCCCCACCCCGGTGGACCCGGTCATGAACCTCAGTGTTCCCAAACATTTCAACCCTCGCAATGCCAAGTCACGCAAGGACCTGGCGGCGACCATGCGGATCAAGGTGCCGCACGACCCGCCACCGCCGCGGCATACCGGCTCGGTAGGTTCCGAGCAGGAGAAGCGGGTCAGCGAGCTGCGCCGGCAGATGCGCGCCCACCCCTGCCATTCGTGTCCCGAGCGTGAGGACCATGCACGCTGGGCCGAACGCTGGTGGCGGCTGCGCCGGGAGACCGACCTGGTCGCTCGCACGGTCGAGGGCAGGAGCAACTCGGTTGCTCGAACTTTTGACCGCGTCTGCGAGCTTTTGGTGGAACTGGGATACCTCACCGAGGGGGGCGCCGCGGTGACCTCCCAAGGCGACTACCTCAAGCGGCTGTATACCGAGAAGGACCTGTTGGCAGCTGAGTGCCTGCGCCTTGGCACCTGGAAGCGCCTCGACGCGCCGAGTCTTGCGGCGATCGTCTCCACACTGGTCCATGAGCCGCGACGTGATGAGGCTGAGATCTCGCCCCGGATGCCCAATGATGACGTCGGCGAGGCTTATGCGGCCATGGTGGGCAGATGGAGCCTGCTTGAGGACAGCGAGCGTTCGCACATGTTGCCGACGACCAGCTGTCCGGACGCGGGCATGGCCTGGATGATGCATCGATGGGCCAGCGGTCAGCGCCTGGCGGTAGTTCTTCGCGACAGCGAGATCGGCGCCGGCGACTTCGTACGCCGTTGCAAGCAGGTCGTCGACCTGCTCGGCCAGATCGGTGACGCTGCTGCCGACCGGACCCTGGTGGTGACCGCCAGAGGTGCCATCAACGCGGTGATGCGAGGCGTCGTGGCCGCCGACCGGATCGACTGACGGGTCGCCAATGCGATGGTCCGCATTTTGAGTCTTTGACGAGGTGGCCTTGGTGAAACGAACTCTTTTCGGGTCTTCCACCAATGCGTGTCCTGCGTTACATTTTTGCTTTGGTCAACTTTTCTTTTGATAAAGGCGTCGAATCTAGACAAATGCGTCACGGCGACTTCGAACATCGAGGGTAGCGCTCGCCGCGGCGCCAGGGAGCTGCGGATTTCCCCCTCAGGCAAGGAGTGAGCATGACGGCTAAGGAGACCTCCGCACCCATTGGGTATCCGGAGACTGCAGGCGATAAGGGACTCAAGACCGGCGCACTGGGTCTGATCTCGAGCATTGTCATCGGAATTGCCTCCACCGCGCCTGCCTACAGCCTGGCCGCCAGCCTGGGTTTTGTTGTCGCCACGACCAACGGCAACAGCATCGTCGGGGTGAAGGCACCGGCGNNCGCCTTCATCCCGATGTTCCTGATCGCGATCGCCTACAGCGAGCTCAACAAGGCCGAACCGGACTGCGGGACCACATTCACCTGGGCCTCACGCGCCTTCGGGCCCTGGGTGGGCTGGCTCGGCGGCTGGGGGATCATCGCCGCCGACGTCATCGTGATGGCGAACCTTTCCCAGATCGCCGGGTCCTACACCTTCCAGCTCTTCGGTCTCGACTCGCTGGCGGCAAGCACATTCTGGACCACGGTGGCCGGAATCATGTGGATCCTGATCATGACCTACATCTGCTTCCGCGGGATCGAGCTCTCGGCGCGGATCCAGGTCGCGCTGCTAACCATTGAGGTGAGCATCCTGGTCATCTTCTCGGC
>PMJN01000032.1 GCA_003157445.1 Micrococcales bacterium | reverse complement strand
AGTTTCTTGGCTCCCTCAAAAGTGTAGAACTCGAAGATGCTGCGCTGCCATTGGTCGCCCAACATCCCCGGGGTCTGGTCAGGACGAGGTGTGGTGCCCGAGGCGATGACGAGGTAGTCATAGGGCAGCGTTCGCCCTCCGACCAGCGTCACGGTGCTGTTGGGCGCGTCCACCCGGTCGACGTCGCTGATCACGAAGTCCACGCCATCGGGCAGGCAAGCATGGCGCGAGTGGGTGATCTGCTGGGGGGAGAGGATGTGAAACGGCAGGAACAGGTAGCCCGGCTGGTAGGGGTGAACGTCGTCGGCGTCTACGACGGTGATGCTCCACTCGGCCGGGTCAAGGCGGCGTCGCAGCCTGTTGACGATCATCGTGCCCGCCGTCCCGGCACCCAGCACCAGCAACTTCCTCAAGGCCTGCTCCTCAGCTCGTAGTGGCGGGGCTCTTACCCATCACCACGGTAGGAAGCATTCTCAACTCGGAATAGTGCCAAAGGTCCTACCTACCCCAAGGGGTATATCAGCGCATGTCAGGACTCCCTGGTCGCCATGGATTCGCCCATCTTCTACCAGGGGACGATCCCGTCGTTGCGGTCATAGACATGGGTGCAGCCGGCGGCGGTACCGACGCGTTGGCGCGGGTCCAGGTTCCTGCTGGAGTGGGAAGCCCCCACTTACGACACACTGCCGCTGCCGCAGGAAATTGGGGCGCGAGGGCAATGGCCCAGCTGCGGCTGAACGGCAACGAGACCATCCTGGACCTCGGGTGCGGCATCGGCCGTGACGCCGAACACTTGCTAGGCCTGCTGCCCCACGGGTGCGCCTGGTTTGGTGGCCGCTTCCTCTTCCGCACACGGTGGCGGATCGTGCATGCTGAAGGTTGGACTCTTGGGGAGGGTGGCCATGCACGCAGTAGTTGGGGACCGGCTTCACGTACACAGCCGGATTGTCGGCGCGTCCGACCAGACCTCGGAGATCGTCGAGATTCGGGGACCAGGTGGAGCTCCTCCCTACCTGGTGCGCCGCGACGACGGGCATGAGGCCCTCGTGTTCCCTGGACCGGATGCGTCCGTGGAGCACCCGAAGAACCGCCAGTTCACCTAAGGGCGATCGGCTCGCCCCGTTCGGTTCCCCGGCTGGGGTGTCGACCCCAAGCCGAGCATCGGCGGGGACACCTGATCACCGATGCAGTGTCACGGCAGCCAGGCTGCCACTGAACCGAAGGAGTCTGTATGCCGCCCAGGAAGGCAGGCAAGCCCGCCGACGCCGCCACCCTTGCACGCACTGCCGCCCACAGCACTTCGGCGATACCGGGTAAAGATCACTGGCCGGTCCAGGAGGGCGATGCGAGCGAATGCGCCCCGGCGACCAACCCACACAGGCTCCGACCGGCCCGTGCGCCACGAGTTGGCCGATCACGCGACACTGATCCTGCGCCGTTCGACGACCCCTGCAACTACCTCGGCTAGCGGCGCTCACCGCGACGGTGCGACTCGGGCAATCACGCTGATGGGGCCGGGACACCCCACGAACAGCGATAAGCAGCTCTCGGCCGGGATGACTGCGACCCTGTTCGCCGAGCCGCAGGAAAGGGTCGCGGTTGACCTGGTCGCCGACATCGTCCGGGGGGCTTGGACGAGCGCAGGCAGAGCGTCGCCGGTCGGGCGGTCGAGTCCGCAATGATCACGGCTCCGCAGCGTCTTGAGCGCCTTATCCGCGCAGGCTCGTCCCGCTGAACCAGAGCAACGACTGCCCGGGGATGGGACTGGACAAGACAGAACGGCCCCGGTCGGCGGACTGACACCGCCCGGGTCTTACCGGTACGGCGAGCCGAAGGGGAAACGATCGTGAGCATCATTGCCAGACGGGGCACCACCAGCGGGACAACCGGGGTGGCGGCGAAGGTGCGGGCCTAGCTACACCCAGGCCACCCACGCCAACCCCAAGAGCCACGCTGGGACGGATGCGTGAGCGGGCGGGAGTCCTCTTGGGGGACCTTGCGGCACAGGCCGGGGTCTCCATCTGCACGTTGGCAAGTTCGAGACGGGCGTCCCTGATCTGGCTCCAGCCACCTACGCCCACGCGTTCGGCTACCTGAGGCCCTCAGAGCAGGGTCGCCGCGATGAGCGACCTCCTCGCGGCCATTGCCGCAGAAGTTCGGGAGGATGACGGCGGCGAGGTCATGACCACCTGTGGGACGCTGAGAACGCCAAGATGTTTGGCGAGCTGTGTCGGCGCACTTTGCGGTTCTGTGACGAGGGCCAGCCGTGCGCGCTTGCCTCGGCTGAGGGACGGATTTTGCTGGTCTGTAGCCAGCGGGGTCTGACCTCTTCGCCACAGCGCACCGCCCCCGCTGCTCAGGGCGCACCGGAAGCCCGTACCGCGGGGCTCCCCGACCGAAGTGCCGTGGCGGGACAATGAGCACGAACGCGACCGCTTCCCAAACGACCACGAGCACGGTCGACGGCTACACGAACTTCTCGATCTGCTCGCGATGGCGTAGGTGCGCGAACCCGGATTCATTTGTGTCGGCAGAGGCCGCCAACCAGGCCCAGGTGGTCGCCGTGGTTGACAAGGTCAGGCCTGACCCGATCCTTACGAATGTTCGTGTTTGGCGGCGGCGCAGGGTCGCCGCCGGCCAGGAGTTGTCTCAGGTCGATCGGTAACTTCGTGCAGTCGTGTTGACCGCCCGCGGCGACGTGGCGTCCGTGCACCAGGTTGGTCCCGCGGTCGCATCATGCTGACGCAGTGGTACGACATGGGCCCGATCATCGGTGTGATCTTGCTCGGCATGACCATGATTCTCACCCTGGCCGTTAGCCCTCTAACAGCGGCTAGCCCGACCTGCCCCCCCGTCTGGGCGCCCTCGCTGAACAAGCCCAGCCGATGATGGCGGGCCTGAGTCACAGGTACCGACCCATCCGTTGAGGTAGGTGCCTCCCACCTGCGGCGCATCAAGGCTCCTGGCGTCGACCTGATCCGGCAAGCAGCGCGTGTGTCTGTGCACCTCTTCACAGGGTTGCCGCCCAACACCGGCGAACAGTTTTCGCAATTGATGTGGCGCTGGCAAACGGTCCTGTGGACAAACAGGAAGTGGGTGATCTGTGGGAATCACCAGATCGGGCCGGACGGCAGCCAACCTCAGACGTGAAGGCCCACAGAAACGATCGCCTCGGCGACGGTTCGCAGGCTGGCGTTGTTGTTGCGGGCATGCCCGCGTATGAGCTGATAGGCCGCATCGATGGTGACCGAGTGCTTGGATGCGGTGATCCCCTTGGCCTGTTCGATGACCACCCGTGACTCCAGTGCATGTTGCAGCTGCTCGCTGAGTTGCTCCTGCTGGCGCAGCTTGGAG